>JBBSRY010000163.1:0-5863 GCA_038242595.1 Mycobacteriales bacterium | reverse complement strand
GCGCCGGCGCTGGCCGACCACACCGGGGCTCCGATCATGCTCCACCCGGCCGATGCACCACTGTGGGGAATGGCGCACCCGGATCGGCAGCCGGACGGCGATTTGTCCGACGGTGACGTGTTCACCGTCGGTGGTACTGATATCACCGTCATGCACACCCCGGGCCATGCCCCCGGAGCTGTCTGCTTCTACGTCCCGGAGCTGAATACGGTCTTTTCCGGTGACACCTTGTTCCATGGCGGACCGGGCGCCACCGGACGCTCATTCAGCGATTTCCCGACCATCATCGAATCGATCTCATCCCGGTTGCTGAATCTGCCGAAGGACACCGTGGTCAATCCCGGCCATGGCGATTCCACGGTGATCGGCGACGAAGCTCCGAACCTGGACGACTGGATTGTCCGCGGACACTGAGAGATTTCAGTACTTAATTGCGGGTCGATGACTGACCCTGATTACCGACCAGGGCTGGGGCCGATTCAATCGGTCCCAGCCCTGATCGCGCACTACTCGATCTTGGTCGCGCCCAGTTCCTGAGTCAGCAGCTCGATTGCCACTTCTTCCGGATCTCGCGGGGCAAATTGCCCGACGGTCGGGTCTGAGGAGTTCGGGTTGTACTCCTCGGGAGTGTCATCGTCCTGCACTGCGACCGGCCGCTCGGGTTCGTTGGAGACGAGCCGCAGAGCTGGTCGAGAGGGCGGTGCGTCGCCGGCAGCATCACAACGGATTGCCCAATCCACCCCCATCACTTCGCGCAGGGCTTGACGCAGCAAATCAGCGTTGGCAGCCTCCACCACGCGGCGAGCCATCCCGGGCGACGGCATCGTCAGATACAGCGCACCGTCCTTGACATCGGCCACCGTCGCTGATTCCAGCAAAATCTGAGTGGTGCGCCGCCGGCGTTGAACCGCGGCGAGCACTTCGGCCCACAGATGACGAACATCGGTCACCCCCATCGCTGAACTGTCAGGTTTGGCAGCGCCCGCCGCCTTGGCATTTGTGGTGGGAGCGGACGAAGCATCGACTCCGGCTGTCTTCGACGCCGTATCGGTCGGCAGGGGCGCCACCGGAGCCGCAGTGGGTTCCGGAGCAGTCGGTTCCGGAGCAGTGGGTTCCGGAGCAGCGGGTTCCGGAGCAGCGGGTTCCGGAGCAGCGGGTTCCGGAACAGCGGGTTCCGGAGCAGCGGGTGCGGGTGGAGTCTGTGGGGACGGAGTGGGTTCCTTCGTGGCAGGTTGCCCGATAATCGGCCGGCGCGGCTCGGCGTCCGGCGGACCGAATTCGTACTCATCGTCCATCGGCGGCTCGGCAGGAGCCGGCCAATCATCGTCAGGGCTGGCAGCAGTAGTCCCCTGCGTTGGTTCGGTGGCCACAGGTGCTAGATCTGGAAATGGTGGGGCCGGCGGAGTTCGTCCCTCCTCCGCTGTCTTGGCCTCTACCGTTTGACGCCCTGTCCCCTTCGACCCGACTGCAGCCACATCCGCGGTCTTTTCGACAGGCGAGGACAGCGTTGGCGCCGGGTCTACAGCGCTCGGCACCGGGGAATTCGGTACCGGCGGGTGAGTGGGTTCGTTGGTCGGCACCGGCGACGCATCGGGCTTCTTGGTAGGAACCGGCGCGGCGTCGACAGCACCGGCCGCTCCGGCCGCACCGGCTGCATCGGGAATTCGATTCCGGGCCGCTCCGGAGAGCACCGGTGGTGTCGGTAACCCAAGCGCAGCAGCGGCTTTGCTTGCGGTCGAGCGGGCCGGCGGTTGTCCCGGGTGACGGGCGGCAGGCTCGCGGACGGCCGGCTCACGATCTTGAACTGATGGAGCCGCATCCGGCTCATCGGGCGCTTGACCCGAATCAGCCAGCATTCTGCCTGCGACGGCAGCCAGTTGCTCCGGCTCAGGACCACTCTGTGCAGTCAGTTCCAACGCATCTGCTGGCACTGTCGACGCCACCACGGCGGGCGCCGGCTGGGCAACGGACGGCACCTCGGGCTCGTTTTTCACGACAGCGGTCGGTGGGGTGACCGGGACTTCGCCAGCGGGTACTGCCGCAGCAGCAGTGGTCTCGCCATCCAACCGTAGCGAAGGCCGCCGGTAAGCGGTTTTACTGCGGCCGCCACCATTCTCCCCATCGGAAGCGCCCTGGTCTGGGCCAGCGGTTGCCCCGCCACTCGGAGCCATTCCGGGGGGCAGTGTCATCCCGGACGACAACGCCTGTTCCAGTCGCTCCAGCCGTTGCAGCATGGCGCCCTCGCCGGAGGCGGTGGCCGGGAGCAACATTCGTGCGCACATCAACTCGAGTACCAGGCGCGGTGACGTGGTTCCGCGCATGTCGACCAACCCGGTGTGCATGACGTCGGCCAACCTGGTCAGCGTGGAGGCCCCGAGCCGCTCGGACTGCCCATACATCGCCGTCACCTGATCCTCCGGGGCATCGATCAGTCCCTTGGCACCGGCATCGGGAACTGCTGCGATGATGACCAGATCGCGAAGTCGCTGCAGCAGATCGGCGGCAAAACGCCGTGGGTCGTGGCCGGCTTCCACCACCTTGTCGACGGCGCCGAAAACTGAGGCGCCATCACCGGCGGCCAGAGCGTCGACCATCTCGTCCAACAACGCCGCGTCGGTAACTCCGAGCAATGCCACGGCGCTGGCATAGGTGACACCACCGGGTCCCGCTCCGGCCAGCAACTGGTCCAGGATCGAGAGCGAATCACGTGCCGATCCACCACCGGCCCGAATCACCAGCGGTAGCACGGCCGGCTCAACAGTGACATTCTCCTCCCGGCAAAGCTTTTCGAGGAGTTTCCGCAGGGTGGCCGGCGGGATGAGACGGAACGGGTAGTGGTGGGTCCGCGACCGGATGGTCGTCATCACCTTGTCCGGTTCGGTGGTCGCGAAGATGAAGACCAGATGCTCCGGCGGCTCCTCGACGATTTTCAGCAACGCATTGAAGCCCTGCGGGGAGACCATGTGGGCCTCATCGATGATGAAAACACGGTAGCGGGATTCGGCCGGCATGTAGAAGGCCTTGTCTCGCAGGTCGCGGGTGTCGTCAACACCACCGTGGCTTGCCGCATCAAGTTCGACCACATCAAGGGAGCCGGGGCCTTCGGGCGCCAGCGCAATACAAGAAGGACAGACACCGCACGGATCTGGTGTTGGGCCCTGCACACAGTTGAGCGACCTGGCCATGATCCGGGCGCTGGAGGTTTTACCGCAGCCACGGGGTCCGGAGAACAGATATGCGTGGTTGACCCGGCCGGCGGCCAGCGCCGTTCGCAGCGGATCGGTGACATGCTCCTGCCCGACAACCTCGGAGAAAGTTGCCGGACGGTATTTGCGATACAACGCGAGAGCCACGTAAGGCAGGCTACGTGGTTGCACCGACAGCCGACCAACCTCCTGCTGAGAGCCTCGGAGCTTATGGTTCGCCGGCTCCCCGTCCGTCCAGGCAGGCTTCAACAGACAAAGGGGACCCCCGCACCCGTCAGAGCTCCCGGACCCTTGCTGCCTTCCGGCCCTGGGGGAGTTAAGGAGATGGACGCCGCGGGGGTCCGTAGGCAAGCATAGCGGAGAAAAAATAGCCCAGCATCCGACCGGCGCTCAGCGGCACCACACTGACCCCGGTGCTCACCTCCACACCGACCCCGATGATTCGGCTCACCAGCACCGCCGGGGTTGATCGGCCATCAAAGCACTCGTGCCCCGATCAGAATCAGCGGTTCCCATGGAACCCCACCGCGATGTCCCAAACCCGGATCCACCCCGATCAGCTGTCGGTCCCCGATCCTGACGATTACATGCCGCCGCTGTTTGTCCAACTCCGCCAGGGCGCCGACCCCGGGTGCAGCCAGCCAGCGACGACGATCCCAGGCGTACAGGCTCGAGTGACCATGAACCTGATTGAACGGCAGATCCAGCGCACTGAACGCCCAAGAACTCACCAATTCTGCGCCGGCCTCGGCCCACACCGGCCCGGCCGCCCGGTCGACCCGCCCCTCGATCATCACCCCGCCGTGCAGCAGCACCGGTTCGTGCTCCGTTCCGATGAACGAATTCATCGCTTTCGCGGCCAACGCGGCGGACGGCGGCTCCCCCAGTGCCTTCTGCCAATAACCCTGGGTAAGCCCGGCATGAGTGACCAGCCAGTCGCCGGCAGGACTGGAAAGTGCCACTGCCGCTTGCATTTTGCCCGTTCCCCACCAGCTCTGCAGCAACGCTCTGGAGTCGGAGTCAAGCGTTTCCGGCCATTGAAATCGGGGCGACGTGGTCAGATACTGCGCCTCGTGATTACCGGCAAGCTGTACCCACTGACGGGTTGTCGCTGCATGATTTCCCAGACGATGGCCAGCACACCCACCGAATCGGGTCCGCGGTGAATCAGATCGCCGACCTGGACGACAATCAAATCCGGTGGCAGATCCAGCGTGTGCGGATCGGCGCCAAGACGGACCAACGCCGAGAACAACTCTTCCGAGTGCCCACCGATATCACCGATGATGGCGACCCGATCTTGTGTCGACGTCCTCATCCCAGGACCTTCGTCACCGCAGCCATGAACAGATCGACATGCTCCTCGGTCCACACCAGCGGCGGCCGAATCTTCAGCACGTTCCCCTGCTTGCCGGTAACCCCGATCAATACTCCCTGCTGCTTGAACCGCTCGACCACAGCAGCAGTTTCCGGCCGGGTCAACCCCACTTCTATTCCGGCGATGAGCCCGGTCCCCCGAACATCGCGCACCAGGCCCAGATCCAGCCCGCGCACCAGCGAACGCAGGTACTCCCCCACCCTGGTTGCTTGCGCCGGGAGTTGTTCGGCCTGCAGCACATCCAGAACCGCGAGTGTGGCAGCACCGGCAACCGGACTGGCTGCGAAAGTGCTGAAGAACTCCTGCCGTTGGTGGAATCGGTCGGCGATCTCGCGGCGGGTGATCACCGCCCCTATTGGGAATCCGTTACCCATCGGCTTACCCAGGGTGACAAAATCTGGTACTACACCGTGCAATCTGAAGCGCCATAACTGTTCTCCGGAACGACCAAAACCGGACTGCACCTCATCGGCCAGAAACAGCCCACCGGCTGCATGCGTGCCGGCGATCAATCCATCCATGAAATGTGCTGGGGCGTCTATGATTCCGGCACTGGTAAACATCGGGTCCACCATGGTTAGGGCAAGCCGGTGCCCACGTTCGGAGAGTTCCTTGGCCACTGATGACGCACGCGAGACACCGTCCTCGTACGTGGACTGTGAGCTCGGGGCCGCAAAGGTGCCGACGTGGGCCGGCGATTGCATCCCTGACGCCCACTCGTTGGATGAGAAGTCGCTCACTGCAGCAGATATCCCGTGATAGGACCAATCGAGAATACCGGCGCCGGTGTTCGCGGTGAACAGGGTGGCCATCCGCCACGCCAGGTCAACGGCTTCGGTGCCGGAGTTCACAAAAACACAGGTGTCCAGCTCGGGCGGCATTGTCGACACCAGCCGCTCGGCCAATTCGACAACATTGGAATGCAGGTAGCGGGAGTTGACATTGAGCAAGGCCAATTGCCGACCGATCGCCTGATTCACCGTGGGATGCGCATGGCCAAGCACCGGAACGTTGTTATACCCGTCCAGGTAGCGACGGCCCTGCGCATCAAAGAGCCAGGGGCCTTCGCCGCGGACGATCTGCAGTGGCTCCCGGTAGGACAGCGGAGCCAATCCGCCTCCCAGTACCGCATCCCGGCGCGACCCCAGATCACGGTCGGCGACCAAGCCTGTGGACGCCCTCGCAGTTCCGGCCAGCTGGGTCCACAGCGATTTGCCAGCAACAGGTTCCAGCTTCATCAGCTTTTCCAGCAACGTCCAGCTGGCTTCGTCGTACTGCT
>JBBSRY010000162.1:0-5869 GCA_038242595.1 Mycobacteriales bacterium | reverse complement strand
CGCTCCAGCGGATCGCCTGCACTCCGCTCGGGGATCGACTGCGAGTGGCAGGGACGATGGAGTTCCGGGACGTGGACGCCCCGATCGACCTGAACCGGGTCGAGTCGATCGTCGCGGCCGGCCGGCCCCGGCGGAACCGTGTTGACTGGGACAATCGGCAGGATGTTTGGGTCGGCGGACGCCCGGTAACCGTAGATAGTCTGCCGCTGGTCGGAGCCACCAACACCCTCGGGGTGTACGTCGCCGGCGGCCACGGGATGTGGGGGGTCTCGCTCGGACCGATCACCGGCAAACTGTTGGCTCAACAAATCGTTACCGGCCATACCCCGACCGAACTGGCTCCGTTCAATCCGCTGCGCTGATCGTTGAGCCAACCCTGTATCGGGGCGGAGTAGATGACCGACTCCGAAGACGAGGTCTCTGCTCCGGCCCGCACCGGACCGGAGCGGACACCTGACGGTCGCTACCTGGTGATCAACGGCCGCCGTTGGCGCGCCAGTGATCCCAACATTCCGGAGTCGCTGCAAACGGAGTTGGTAGGGGAGTTGATGGCGGCGCGGCGGGCGGTGCGAGGTGCCGGCTTGGACGACAACGAGGTTCGTCGGGCCCGAGACCGCGTTCAGGACGCGAAAGTAGCGTTGGGCGAGCGCGGTGAGCCCTGGTGGGAGCCGCTCAGTGACGACGGTTTACGGGTGCGGCTCGCCGCGGCAATGCGAGCTCTGCTGCACCACCGCAAACCCGAGTCCACGATCTGTCCCAGCGATGCAGCGCGGGTGTCCGGTGGGCAGACCTGGCGGGACACCATGGATTTCGCCCGCAGTGTGGCTGTCGAGCTGGCTTCTGCCGGGGTGATCGAGGTGCATCAGCACGGTAGTCGGGTGGACCCCGCCACCGCAGTCGGCGCCATCCGGCTGGCCCGCGGGCCGAACTGGCCGACCGGTGGGTAGAGGTATTCGGGTGTCATGAGAGCACGCGGAAAGGGCGTTGATCCAGCCGGGCCGGCTTCGTTGCTAGGCGCGCTTGCTGGCATACATGGCCTGATCGGCGGCGTGCAGAACATCCTCGGCGAGATCACCGGCGTTGGCAAGATGGGTTCCGACGCTGCCATGCGCGTTGACCTGATGGCCGTGGACTTGGTGGGGTTGGGCCAGAGATTGTTCGATCCGGCCGGCCAGCGCAGCCAAGCCCTGGGCGTCGATGCGGGGCGCGACGACTGCGAATTCATCACCACCGATCCGTCCGATGGTGTCGCTGGGGCGGACGTTGTTGCGCAGGCGCCGGGCGACGGTGAGGAGCACTTCGTCACCGGCGCTGTGGCCGTAGGTGTCGTTGATTGCCTTGAATTTGTCAAGGTCGATGTAGAGCACGCCGACGCCGGATTGGGTGGGTCGCCCTGGTCGTGTTTTCAGCGCGGCGGTGAGCCGCACGTTGAACAGGTTCCTGTTCGCCAACCCCGACAGCGAGTCATGGGATGCGGCATGGGTGAGTTCCACTTCGGCCTGCTTGCGCCGGGTGATATTCACATGCGAAGCGACGACTCCGGGAGTGGGTCCGGCCAATCTGGTGATCCGCAGCAGAAACCAACGTCCGACCGCAGGGGAGGGACACGGATATTCCAGTTCCGCTTCGATGCACTCCCCGGCGAGCACTTTTCGGAGGTGAGCGGCGACCTGACCCGCTTGGTCGCAGCCGGATTCGGCTGACCGCTCGCAGACCTGTAGGTAGTTCACTCCTACCCCGGTCATGGACTCGTCACCGCCATTGTCGATGCCAAACATCCGCCATGCATGATTGACAGCGATGATGACTCCGGTGGCATTGACCACCGCCGTCGCGTCGGGCAGTGCGTCAAGGACGGCTCCGGCGAGCGCGTGGTCAGCCGACCACTCCGACCCCACCAGATCGCCCCGGTTGGCCGTTGTCATCATCGTCGGCGCTCATTGGCTGGCGGCGCTGGTCTGCTTCGGCCAGTGCTGGGTACGGCTTCGGGTATGTGCGGTGCCGGCTGTTGTTGAGCCAGCATGTCGTCGATGACATCGGCAGGTGCGGGCCGGGCCCAGAAATAGCCCTGGCCGTAGTCGCACCCGCGGGCCCGGGCGAGGTCGGCGTCGGTCTGTGAACCGATACCTTCGATGGTGGTGCGCAGTCCGACAGCGGCGGCGAGGCCGGTGACGGCCAGGGTGAGTGCGTCACCGACCGGGGTGCCGAGCGCGAGTGCGACTTCCCGGTCAATCTTGATGCCATCGACCCGCAGCCAGATCAGTTGATCCAGCGAGGACCACCCGGTGCCGAAGTCGTCCAGCCACACCCGGAATCCGAGTTCTCGCAATTGGTGCACCACCCGCTCGATCAGAGAGTTTTTGATGTCAAGCCGGGTCGTTTCGGTGAGCTCCAAGTCCACTGTGCTGGGGTGTACACCGGCGGCGGCGGTGGCGCTGACCAGGCTTGCGACACAGTTGGGATCTTTGAAATGCCGAGCGGAGAGATTGACACTGATCCGCAGCGCGGGCTGCGATTCTTGCCAGCGCTTCAGGTCAGCCAGGGCGCGGCGGATCACGGCGAGGTCCAGTTCGATGATGAGATCGCTGTCTTCGGCGACCGGCACGAATCTTCGGGGGTCGTCGATTCCACTGTGGGGGTGATCCCACCGGGCCAGTGCCTCGAACCCGGCGATTTGACCGGTTGTCAGGTCGATGACCGGCTGGTACCACGGAATGATTTCGCCGGCCCGAATCGCCCTGGCCACTTCGGCGCCGGCGACCTCACCGTCAAGTCGTTGTTCCTGCAGGCGCCGGATCAGATCGAGTTGGTCCTCGACGACCTTTCCAAATTCTGTCAACCGGTGGAGTTCGGCTGCCGTGATGACTCGACGTCCGGGGTCGATCACGCAAATCGCGCCGATGATGACCGATTCCCGGCCGAGTAGTGGCACACCCAGATACGAGCCGATGTCTTTGTTCACCACAGCTGGGAAGGCAGCGAACCGTGGGTCGCTATCCGCGTCATCGACCTGACCCGGGCAGCCGGTATTGACGACGGTGTCGCAGTAGGCTTCGGATCGGGGGACAGAGGCCGGGTCACCGGCGCCGACCATGCTGATGGTGTGCTGGGTGTCATCGTCGAGGATGTTGATCCGGACGACCGGAAAGTCCACCGCCCGCGACAATAATGTCAAGATCGTCTGCAGTCGCGTTGTCAGCGGTCCGTCGATGAGGTAGTGCCGCGCGGAGCTCACTCGACGCGACTCATCGTAGTTGGACACCAATCGAGCATAACCGGATCGAAACCATGTCACCACGCAACGTCACGGACCGTGACAGCTGAAATGACATGAGGCCCACGCAGATTGATCTCGCCTTGTCAGCTAACCGGAACCAACGGGTAAATTGCCGGTGGAGAAGCCAGATGCGGGGCCGTGACGGTCAGCGCCGTTCGGATGTGCTCAGTGGTCATATGAGTGTCAAGATCGGCTTGGGAGCGCCACCGTTCTTGCGTGATGAAGACGGTGGGATCGGCCGCCGACACTGAAAGGGTGTATTCGAGACATCCCTCTTCGGCCCTGGTCGCCACGACCAGATCGGTGAGGGCATCGCGGACCGGTTCCTCCGATCCGGGCTTGGCGATGATCACGGCAACAACGTGCAGATCCGGCATGGGAGCTCCTTTGATCCGGTCCGCCGATTGCGCCGCACCGATTGCGGCAAACATACGCCTGTGTGGTCGGCGGCGCGTGGGGCGAAGTTACCAGTGGCAACGCACTCTTCCCGGTATCAGCGTCTTACGCGAAAGCGGGCAGCGATGTTGAGCCGTCCATTCGGGGCTGAAATAGGGTTTCGGCGCTGTTGGCAGTCATCGGACGGGCGTAGTAGAAACCCTGACTGGCGTCGCATCCCAGGGCGCTGACCTTGAGATGTTGTTCCAATGTCTCGATACCCTCGGCGATGACGGTCATTCCCAGGGCGTGAGCAAGTTTGACGACTGCGGCGGCGATGATATTACTGACCCGGTCGTGACCGAGGTTCGCCACAAAACTGCGGTCGATTTTCACAGTATTGACGGGAAACCGATTCAGGTAGCTCAGCGAGGAGTACCCGGTTCCGAAGTCATCGAGGGCGATCTGCACGCCGAGGTCTTTCAGGTCGTTGAGGACGGTCAGGGCGCGTTCACCGTCGCGAACGAAGACGCTTTCGGTGATCTCGAGGGTGAGCCGGCCCGGGTCGGTATCTTCCGATTTCAATACGTCGTGGACGGTGTCGACGAAGGTGGCGGCCATCAATTGTTGGGTCGACACGTTGACCGCTATATCCAGGTCATTGCCCGGTCGCAAAAGCTCCCATCGCCGCCGATCGGCGCATGCGCGCTTGAGGATCCAATGGCCGATGTCGGTGATCAGGGAAGCGTGTTCGGCGATAGGAATGAAGATCGAAGGTGGAATCGGCCCGGTAGTGGGATGAGTCCAGCGCAGGAGGGCCTCGAATCCGCGGATTTCACCGTCATCGGTGGTCACGATGGGCTGGTAGGCGGCGTGCAATTGGTGCTCGGAGATGGCACGTCGCAGGTCCCGTTGCAAAGTTTTGGGGGCGTTGGCGACGCGCTGGTACTGCGGATCGAAAACCCTATGAAGTCCGGCTCCCTGGCGCTTGGCCTGATACATGGCGGTGTCGGCGTCACGCAGTATCTGCTCTGGATCATGGATGTCATGGTTGGCGAAAGCGATACCCACGCTGGCGGTGATTTCGATGTTCGCCGTCGGTAATTGGAACGGCAGGCTCATCGCCTCGGCCAGCCGGGCAACGATGGGCTCGGCCTGCTTCGGGTCGTCAAGATCTTCGCACAGGATGACGAACTCGTCGCCGTGCATCCGGGCGACAGTGTCCGGCGGCCGAAGGACTCGGCGTAGCCGCATTGCTACCGCGACCAAGAGCTGGTCTCCGACGCTGTGCCCGTGGGTGTCATTCACTCCCTTGAATCCGTCGAGGTCGACGAAGATGACTGCCGAAACCTTTCCAGTGCGGCGGGTCCGCTCGAATGCATGATGCAGGCGTTCCAACATCAGCGTTCGGTTGGGTAGACCTGTCAGCCCATCGTGCAGGGCCAGCTCACGCGAGCGCTGTGAGGAGTCCTCAAGGTCTTCGCGGGCCTGGGCGTTGATCAGATACGCCGCGGCAACGTCGGCCAAGGTTTGCGCGGTGGTCATCGCCTCCTCCGACAATCCGCCGGGAGTGTCCCGATACAGGTCCAGCGCCCCGAGTTGGTGATCGCCGTGACGCAGCGGGAAGGTGAACACTGCCCGGACCCCAAGTTCCAATGCTCTTGCGGTGTACCCGGGGAACCGTTGCTCGTCGCGTAGGTCAGGCACGGCGACCGCTTCGCCGGAGTTGTAGGCCAGTAGGCAGGGTCCCTCGCCAAGTTCAGTTTGGACCTGCTCGTACTGGAACGCCGCCGAATCCGATGCGGCAACATACCGGGGATTCTCGCCGGGGTCGATCACCGTGACTCCTGCTGCGGTGATCGGCAGCATTTCCACTATCCGGTCGATCAGATGATCAAGGATCGCCTGGATCGGGAAGTCCGTCGCCATAGTGCGGGCGAAATCACTCAACACGTCCGACAACTGCTGCTCGTGAGTGGCATTCTTGTTAGTCATCGAACCTCCTTAAAAATCATCAACATTGCCGGTCGGTTAGCTCGCGTGCCGACATAAAGAACTGCTTTCAGGTTTAGCGGCAGTACGGCGGATCTCCATCCAGACCGGCTGGTTGATTCAGCACCGCAAGAATACCCTTAACCTGGTTGGTCTGATAGCCGTGAGACTCATAGTGTGTGGCGTCGGTGGCGCCGGTCAGGCCGCCTCAGACAATCCAGTGCG
>JBBSRY010000161.1:0-5886 GCA_038242595.1 Mycobacteriales bacterium | reverse complement strand
GTTGGCGCTTCATGCGCCATGGGAAGCGCGTCGTGCTGGCGCGGTGCAGTCGGTGCAGCTTATCCCGATCTACGGGGTGGAGCTGGTTCGCGCCGTCAGCGTTGGCTGATCCCACCGGTTGATCCTGCCGGCGCGTAGATGCATGACCTGAGCCCACCGCGAGGCGTCGGCGGAATGAGGCGCCTCAGAGATCGCTCGGCAGTGTCGATGGAAGCTCGGAAAGATTCAACGCCGTCTTGCTATACGCCTGTTCGATGTATTCCTCGAGTTTCGAACGCTCTACCCGCCACTGATTGCGCCCACCGATCTGGATGCCCTGGAGGTCGCCGCCCCGTACCAGGGCATAGGTCTGACTGGTCGAAATGTTCAGAATTTCGGCCACATCCGCAAGTGTCAGAAACCGTTCAGATGCCATCCGGTCCTCCAAGGGTCGGTGATGCGCGGCTGCCCGTGAGATCGGGTGTGTCGAACCAACTTATTCGGCGGTTTGAGCCTACTGAAACTTATTTGACGTGATTCTTGCACGAATTGGACTTTTTGCGACTAAGTTGCTCACAACGAGTGGTGCGTGATCTGGCAGGAGGGGACTGTTGGCGGGGACAGGGATACGTGCGGAGGTGGTCGACGACTCGGTAACCCCGAGACGGATTGGCAAGCGAAGCTGGCTGGATCCGCGGGTCATCGGTGGCATCCTGCTGGTGGTGGCTGCCGTCGTTATAGGCGCCCGGGTGGTGGGAGCGAGTTCTCAGACCACACCGGTCTGGTCCGCACAACATGCGTTGGCAGCCGGCACCGTGCTTGTCGCCGCCGATCTGGTGGCGGTTGAGGTGAATCTGGCCGAATCCGGGGCCCTGTATCTTGCGGCGACCGAGGCGCCGGTAGGCCGCGTACTGGCGGTGCCAGTGGGATCCGGTGAGCTCCTGCCGGTCGGCGCTCTTGGGACGACGGGTGAGGGACGCATTGTGGTCATCCCGGTGGCGGCTGAAAAAATGCCTCCGGGGGTGGCCCACGGTTCGAAGATCGACCTCTATCTCAGCATCCGAGGCGCGGGGGGATCCAGTGCTCCGGTTGAAACGAAGTTGCTGCAGGGCGATCTCACCGTTCAGTCGGTGACAACTCCGGCCTCCGGGGGGCTGTCAGGCGCTGCGGCCAACCAGTATCAACTTGCTGTCCTGCTGGACGCCGCCCGGGCTGATGAATTGGTCCGCACCCTCCCGACCGGTGAGGCCATCGTGGTGCTCATCTCCGGGGGCGGCGGGTGATCGGCGTTCTCACGGCCGGTAGTGGCCAGTCGTGGGAATCAGAATTGGTGGCGAGCCTGGAGAAACCGGGATCGGAACTGACCGTCGTGCGACGTTGCGCCGATCTCTCCGAAGTGCTGGCCTCGGCCGCCACTGGACGCGCGCAGCTGGCCGTCGTCGACGGCAGTCTGCGGCGACTCGATACCTCCTCGGTCGAGCGACTGCAGGCGGCGAATGTCGCCGTGATCGGAGTGCATCCGGCCGGTGACGATCGTGCTCGACAACGATTGATGCAGCTGGGGATTTCGGCGTTGGTTGCCGACGATGCCGGGTCACTGACCCTGGTCACCGCTGCCAGGGCAGCGATCCTCGAGCTGGCCGGGCGGCCGTCCGGTCCCACGGATTCGGCCGATCCGCGGCGGTCACTGCCACCGCATGTCACACCGGTTATCGGTGCGCCGCCCGGACCGGCTCCCACCTCGGGAAGTGTGGTTGCCGTCTGGGGACCCACCGGGGCGCCCGGTCGGACAACCGTGGCGATGGGATTGGCGGACGAGGCCTCGCTGCTGGGTCATCGAGCGCTGCTTGTTGATGCCGATGTCTATGGCGGCGTGTTGGCCAGCGCCTTTGGCGTGCTGGACGAATCGCCCGGGTTGGCCGGAGCCTGCCGGTTGGCCGGTAACGGACGGCTGACCCCGGCCGAACTCACCAGGTTGACCTGGTCACTGACGCCAACGCTCCGGCTGCTTGCGGGTATCTCGCGGGCCGACCGCTGGCCGGAATTGCGACCATCCACCATTGCGCGGGTGCTGTCGATGGCATCGACATTGGCCACCCTGACCGTTGTCGACTGCGGGTTCTCGGTGGAGTCCGACGAGGAGTTGAGCTTTGACACCACGGCGCCGCGGCGCAATGGTGCCACGCTGGCAGTGCTCGCAGCCGCTGACCGGGTGCTGGTGGTGGGCAATGCGGATCCACCCGGGATGGACCGGTTGATTCGCTCCATTGCCACCCTTGCCGAGTTGATGCCGGCTCTGCGGCCGCGGGTGGTGCTGAATCGGGTGCGCAAATCAGGCTGGTCGGCGGGTCAGGCGGCAGATGCGCTGCGCAGATTCACCGGTCTCCAGGACCCGCTGGTTCTGCCGGAGGATAGAGCCGCTACCGACGCCGGTTGGAATTCCGGGCGCCCACTTTCGGTGGCTGCTCCGGACTCGGCATTGCGGCAGGGGCTCGCGTTGCTGGCCAAACAGGTGGCGCACCAACGTGTGTCAGCCTGATGGGCGTGGCCGTTCGAGTGCTGGGTAGGTAATGCCGAGGTGAGCGGTCATGATGCCCGGGCCGATGTGATCCCCCCACCACCACGCCTGGTGTGCCACGATGACGCTTATGACTGACCGGCTTTCGCCCTCTGATGCAGGATTCCTGTACACCGAGGACGTCACGACGCCCGTGCATGTCGGCGGGGTAGCGATAATTGAACCCAGCGGACCTGATTTTGACTATTCGGATGTCTTCGAGCTGATCCGGTCCCGACTTTCGCTGGTTCCGCGGTACCGACAAAAAGTACGATTCGTACCCGGCCGGATAGCCCGTCCGGTCTGGGTCGACGACGAAGATTTCGATCTCACCTATCACGTCCGACGGTCGGCACTGCCCAAACCGGGAACGGATGCCCAGCTGGCCGACCTGGTGGGACGGCTGATCTCCCGACCGCTGGACCGTACTCGCCCGCTGTGGGAGCTGTATGTCGTGGAGGGTCTGACGCACGGACGCATCGCCCTGGTGAACAAGACCCACCCCTGCATGGTCGACAAGGTTGGCGCTGTTGATGTCGCGGCCGCCATTCTCGATATCTCGGCGCGGCCGCGGCCGCTGCCCGAGCAGGTGTGGCTGCCGACCCCGGCCCCCAGTGATGTCGATCTGGTGGTGGACGCCATTGCCGATATCACCAGCCGCCCCAGCGAAATCCTGGACGCAGCCAGGCTTACGGCGTTGGACGTACGGGCGGCGGCACTGGAAATGGGACAGGCGATCAGCGGGATCTTCCGGATCGCCAGCCGAACCGTACGCCCGGCGCCACGGTCGGCCTTGAATGTCTCGGTATCGGGACAGCGTCGGTTTGCCGGTGTCAGGGTGCCGTTGGCCGATCTCAAGGAGATCCGAAAAGCGCACGGTGGCAGCATCAACGACATCATTCTTGCCATCATCACCGGTGCCCTGCGATCGTTCCTGTTTTCCAGGGGGGAGCCGGTGCTGCCGGGAACAGCGCTGCGCGCGATGGTGCCGATGTCGATCCGACAATCGGTCTCAGGGCCGAATTCTGCTGAACCGAGCGACCCGGTCGCCTCGTATTTGCTCGACCTGCCGGTCTCCGAGCCCAACCCGGTCATGCGCCTGCACCAAGTGTCGTTCGCGATGGCCGCGCACACCGATTCGGGGCAGGGCGTGGGCGCCGATTCTCTGATGGAACTCGGCAGATTTGCACCACCCACACTGCACGCTCTGGGCGCCAGGGTCGGGTCAGGTCTGGCCCGACGGTTGTACAACGTGCTGATCACCAATGTCCCGGGACCGCAAATACCCCTCTATGCCGCAGGGGCACCGGTGGTGTCGATGTATCCGGTGGCCCCGCTGGTCAAGGGCCAGGCGCTGGCCATCTCGGCGACCTCCTACAACGGTGAGGTGTTCTTCGGGATCACCGCCGACCGCGATGCGATCCACGATGTTGATGATTTCGGCCAACAGATCACCGAGTCTCTGGAGGAACTGCGGGCGACGGCGGGCAAATCCCGCCGGACCGCAGCGGCGCCGCAAGTGATGGCACCAGTTACCGGCGAGTCCACCACCATCCCGACCCGCCCGGCCAAGCCCAAATCCAGCTCAACCGTACCAAAACCGGCGGTGAAGAAGTTGAAAACTGTTACACCGCAGCGTAAATCGACCTCTCTCCGAACGCCGGCCGTCCCCGGGTCGTTGGTCAAACCCGTCCCCAAACCGGCTCCGTTGCGGCCACGGCCCAAGCCGGCCCCACCGCGACCAGCTCGTGACCAACCCGATTCCGCGGGACCCGCGGCCAAACCCGGAAAGAAGTGACGTGCGTATCTACGTCCCCAGCACCTTGACCACCCTCGCGGCTGCGGCCCGGAACCAGCAGTTGCACGTTCTGCACGGAACCGCTTTCGGCGTGACAAAGGCGTTGGTCCAGGCATACCCGGACGGTAATACCGAGGAGCTGGAGTATTTGGCGATGCTCGACGCCGCCAGGGCGTCTCTCCGATTGATGGCGGCAGAAGATAGAGACGGCCGACGGACCACACTTCGAGTGGTGGTCGCCGCCGATGTCAACGAGGTGACCGAGCGCGATGATCTGGATCGCGCAGTGGTTCGGGTGGCGCCGCAGGTGCCTTGGTCGGCGGTTGCGGCGGTCCATATCGACGGAGCTGATGCCGCGCAGGCTGTGGCGGCTGCGATCGAGATCATCGACTCGGCGGATGTGGGTGACCTGGATGCCGAATTCGTCCTCGGTAGCGCCGAAGATTTCGACCTGGCCTGGTATGCCCCGAGTGAGATCGCTTACCTGCTGCTGGAACTGGGGCTGGACAGCTGAGCGGTGAGAGCGCGCCCGCTCATTAAAATATGCAATTCTCCGGGGAAAGACCAGGAGGATTGCCTCATTTGGACCCGAATGCTTGCCAGGGCCGAAAAAGGGGAGCGGGCCGCACAACAGGTGTCCCCGGCGCAGTGCACCGGGTTGATTCTCAGATCAGGAGGCGTCCTTGACGAACTCCAGCTCCAGGGAGATCTCGACCTTGTCGGCCACCACTGCGTTACCGGCGCCCCAGCCCATTTCAATGGTGATGCCGAAGTCCTTGCGGTTGATCGTGGTTTCGGCCGAGAAGCCGGTCCGGGTCAGGCCGTAGGCGTCAACGGTCTCGCCGAGAAATTCGGTTTCCATTTCAACGGGCTTGGTCACGCCGTGCAGGGTCAGTTCGCCGACAAGGGTGAAGCCTTCGCCGTTGAAGTCGCGGACCTCCGTGGAGCGAAACTCGATGGTGGGGAACTTCTCGACATCCAGGAAGTCGCCGGAGCGGATGTGCGCGTCGCGATCGAGGTTCTTGGTGTTCACGCTGTTTGCGTCGATGACGGCAGCGACCGAGGAGTCGCAGATGCCATTCTCGCCGACGGTCAGGGTGGCAGAGGTCAGCTCGAAAGTGCCCTTGGCCTTTCCGACGGCCATGTGGCGCACCTTGATGGCGACATCGCTATGAACGAGGTCTGCGGTCCATGTGCCGGTGGTCAAGGCGGTCTGGGTGCTGGTCATTTCGATCCTCCATGAATTGTTTCTTAAAACTTACTGGTCTGGGGTACCTGGTACATGAGCATTCAACAACTTGCTTCGCTCAGTATTCCACCAATCGGCAAAGAATATGAACTTTCATGCTGTGGTGAAAGGTGAGTGGTGACACCTTGCCGGACGCTGATGTCGCGTTCGCCAGTGTCTACTGGCGAGTAACTTTTCGGTTTAGGCTGTCACATTGCGCGCCGGGGCTGGTGTGGCGCGATGAAGGCACGGTGGATACAGGTGGACTAGGAGTACGAAAGAGGCGTGATGGTGATCAGAAGTTTTGTGGCTCTTGGCGACAGT
>JBBSRY010000160.1:0-5893 GCA_038242595.1 Mycobacteriales bacterium | reverse complement strand
TTCACCGTTCAAAACCTTTCCGTTGGTGACGGGACCGCTGCCACCGCTGTCAACCTGCGCCCGGGTAACCGAAGAGCCGATGGACGTAAACCCATTGGTGGCCAACGGCTTCCGTCCAGCCAGCACGGCCTTGAGGTAGTGGCCGGTGTGTGAGGCGGCATTGGCCGCGATCTGCTCCGGAGTTCCCTCGCCCACAATGCGGCCGCCACCGGATCCGCCCTCCGGACCCATATCGATGATCCAGTCGGCAGTCTTGATCACATCAAGATTATGTTCGATGACGATGACCGTGTTGCCCTTGTCAACCAGACCGTTCACCACACCCAACAGCTTGTCAACATCGGCAAAGTGCAAACCGGTGGTCGGCTCATCCAGCACATAGATGGTCCGCCCGGTAGATCGCTTCTGCAATTCCGACGCCAGCTTGACCCGCTGCGCCTCGCCACCGGACAGAGTCGGAGCCGGCTGCCCGAGCCGAACGTAGCCCAGACCAACATCCACCAACGTCTTCAGGTGTCGGTGGATCGGTCCGATCGCCTCGAAGAACTCGGCAGCCTCTTCGATGGGGGTGTCCAACACATCAGAAATAGTTTTGCCCTTGTAATGCACCTCCAGGGTTTCCCGGTTGTACCTGGCACCCTTGCAGACCTCACACGGCACGTAGATGTCGGGCAGGAAGTTCATTTCGATCTTGAGGGTTCCGTCGCCGGCGCAGGCCTCACAACGGCCACCCTTGACATTGAAGGAGAACCGGCCCTGCTGGTAACCGCGGACCTTCGCCTCCGAAGTCGCGGCAAACAATTTGCGGACATGATCAAAAACCCCGGTG
Organism: Mycobacteriales bacterium; assembly: GCA_038242595.1. GTDB lineage: Bacteria > Actinomycetota > Actinomycetes > Mycobacteriales > Nakamurellaceae > Nakamurella. The sequence goes on along the minus strand of JBBSRY010000160.1, from coordinate 5,064 downwards.
TAGGTCGCCGGGTTCGACCGCGGAGTACGACCGATCGGCGACTGATCAACCCCCACCACCTTGTCGACCAGATCGAGCCCGGTGACGCGGGTATGTCGACCCGGGATCAACCGGGCACCGTTGATCCGATTGGCCAGTACAGCGTGCAAAATGTCATTGACCAGGGTGGATTTACCGGACCCCGAGACACCGGTGACGGCCAACAGGGTGCCGAGCGGGAAGTCAACCGTGACATTCTGCAGGTTGTTCTCTCTGGCTCCGACGACGGTGAGCTTGCGGCTGGGGTCGATCTTGCGGCGCGTCTTGGGTACCGGGATTTCTAGTCGCCCGGAGAGATAGGCCCCGGTGATCGATTCCTCGCTGGCTTCGAGTTCGGCCACCGACCCGGACACCACCACCTTGCCGCCGTGTTCGCCGGCACCGGGTCCGATGTCGACCACCCAATCTGCGGTCCGGATGGTGTCTTCATCATGTTCGACGACGATCAGCGTGTTGCCGAGGTCGCGTAACCGTGTCAGCGTCTGGATCAACCGGTGGTTATCGCGCTGGTGCAGACCGATGGACGGCTCGTCGAGCACGTACAGCACACCTACCAAACCGGACCCGATCTGGGTGGCCAGCCGGATTCGCTGCGCCTCACCTCCGGACAGGGTGGCCGCCGGCCGTTCCAGCGAAAGGTATTCCAGACCGACATCGAGCAGGAACCCGAGTCGAGCCCCTACTTCTTTGAGCACCGGTTCGGCGATCATCCGATCGCGCTCGGAGAGCACCAGGCCGGGGAAGAATGCTGCTGCCCGGCCGATGGACATCTCAGAGATCTCGGCGATATTGACTTCGGTGGTGTCAGATCCGTCGGCCCGATACTCCAGGGTGACGGCCAAGATCTCCGGGCGCAGGCGGGTGCCCTTGCATACCCGGCAAGGCACCTCCCGCATGTAACCCTCGTATTTTTCACGGGCGTAGTCGGAATCGGTTTGAGCCGCGCGCCGTTCCAGGAACGGGATGACGCCTTCGAACTCGGCGTAATACGAGCGTTTACGTCCATACCGGTTCTTGTAGGTGACATGGACCTGCTCGGTGACACCGTTCAGCACGGCGTTCCTGACCTTCAACGGCAGCGACCGCCACTCATCCTTCATCGAGAAGCCCATCACATCGCTGAGGCCCTCGAGCAGTCTGCTGAAGTACTCGCTGGTGGTACCGGTCCCCCACGGATGCACCGCACCGTCGGCGAGTGAGAGTTCCTCATCCGGGATCACCAACTCGGGGTCGACCTCTTTTTTGGTGCCCAGACCCACGCACTGCGGGCAGGCCCCGAAGGGTGAGTTGAAGGAGAACGATCGAGGTTCCAACTCATCCAGCGCCAGCGGGTGATCGTTAGGACAGGCCATCCGCTCGGAGTAGCGGCGTTCGCGATGGGCGTCGTCCTCATCCAGGTCGATGAAGTCCATGATGACGATGCCCTCGGCAAGCCGCAACGCCGTCTCCACCGAGTCAGTGATTCGCTGCCGGGAGCCGATCTTGGCGGTCAACCGGTCGATGACCACCTCGATCGAGTGTTTTTCCTGCTTCTTCAGTTTCGGAACTTCGTTGATCAGTTGCACAACGCCGTCGACCCGCACCCGGGAGTAGCCCTGGGAGGTCAGCGATGAGAGCAGATCCAGGTACTCCCCCTTGCGCTCACGCACCACCGGCGCCAGGACCTGAAAACGAGTTCCCTCCGGCATCTCCAATACTCGGTCAACACTTTGTTGCGGAGTTTGCTTGGTGACCAACTCGCCGCAGAAGGGACAGTGCGGGCGGCCAATTCGTGCGAAAAGCAGCCGCAGGTAGTCGTAGATCTCGGTGATCGTCCCGACGGTGGAACGCGGATTCCTCGAGGTGGATTTTTGATCGATCGAGACGGCCGGGGACAAGCCTTCGATAAAGTCCACATCCGGCTTGTCCATTTGGCCGAGGAACTGGCGGGCATAGGCGGACAACGACTCTACGTAGCGCCGTTGACCCTCGGCAAAGATGGTGTCGAAAGCCAGCGAAGACTTTCCGGAGCCGGACAGACCGGTGAAGACGATGAGGGAATCCCGCGGCAGGTCGATGTCGACATTTCGCAGGTTATGTTCACGGGCACCGCGGACAATAAGACGTTCGATCACGATTCCCCATGCTAGGCGGCACCACCGACAGTCGGCATATCGCCGATTGCGCCACCGGAATAATTGACTCGGTAGACCACCTACCAAGGGCCACACCTGAACCAGCCTGATGGCTTGACCTGCTGGAACCCGAACAAGGCAGGATAGTGCTGTGACCAATCCCGCGAACAGCCCCTATACCCAGCAACCCGCGATCACAGACACTGTGACCGAGGCCGTCACACCCGCGCCGCTGAGCTGGGCGTTGGCCGGATATGGGGCCGGCGGCCGGGTCTTTCACGCTCCGCTGATCAGCTCGGCCGAGGATTTGCAGCTGACCGCCGTCCTCACCTCGAACCTGGACCGGCAGAAACTGGTCCACCAGGACCATCCACAATCCGGCACGGTGGACCGACTGGCCCAGCTATCGGAGATCGGTGTGGTGGGACTCACGATCACTACGCCCAGCGGCACTCACGTTCAGCTGGCCCACGAGGCCATCGACCTCGGCCTGGCCGTGGTGGTTGACAAGCCATTTGCTCTCAATGCCACCGACGCAGCCGAGTTGGTGGCGCACGCCCAAGCCGCCGGCACCGTCCTGGTGCCCTACCAGAATCGTCGTTGGGACAGCGACTTCCTGACTGTGGCTGCCTTGATCCAGGAGGGCAGCCTGGGGCGTGTTCATCGTTTCGAATCCAGGATCGACCGATTCCGGGCGGTCGCCCCCGGTTGGTCCAATACCGGCAGCATCGCCGATGGCGGCGGGACGCTGCTTGATCTCGGACCGCATCTGGTGGATCAGGCCCTGCATCTGTTCGGCCCGGTAGAAACGGTGTACGCCGAGCTCTCCACGCTGCGCCCAGGCGCGGGCGCCGAGGATGACATCCAGTTGAACCTGCGCCATCACAGCGGCGTTTTGAGCACGCTTTCGGCCGGCAAGGTGACCGCGGCAGGCGGTGCGCGTTTCCTGGTAAATGGGTCGGCAGCCGGCTTCGTCATCCATGGTTTCGACGTCCAGGAAAGTCAACTGAAGGCCGGTGACTCCCCCGCTGGACTCGGTCCGGATTGGGGGGTGGAGCCCGCCTCGGCGTACGGCTCACTGATCGACGGGTTGACCGGCCGCTCCCGAATGATCCCCAGCAAACGAGGCCGCTGGGACACCTTCTATCCCGGGGTTGCCGCCGCCATCCGTGGTACCTCTCCGGCGCCCGTTCTCGCCGCTGATGCCGTTGCCACCGCGCGGGTGCTGGACGCGGCCCGAGTCTCGGCCGCCGAACGTAGGGTGGCTAAGGTCGCGTCATGACCCAATACACCGGCCACGTTGAGCCACACGGGGCACCAGCGACCAGGACCCTCGACCATTTGATCATCACCAAGATGTCGGTGGGGGAATACGACAACAACACGTATTTGCTGACCGACCGAAGCAGCGGTGAAGCACTGCTTATCGACGCTGCAGCCGAGGGCGATCGCATCCTGGACCTGGTGGCCGCTGGTCCGAGAGCAATTCAGGCGATCGTCACCACTCATCAACATGGTGATCATTGGCAGGGTCTGAAGCAGGTGTCGGCCGCGACCGGTGCTTCGTTGTTGACCCATTCGTTGGATGCCGGCGCCCTGCCGGTGGCTTCTTCTGTCTTTCCGGAACAAGGAAGCACGTATGCGATCGGCAGTTCCACCGTCGAATTCATTCACTTACGCGGTCACACACCGGGGTCGATCGCGGTGCTGTACCGGGATCCCAGCGGCCACCCGCACCTGTTCACCGGTGATTCGCTGTTCCCGGGCGGCCCCGGCCGGACCACCAGCCCAGCGGACTTTGACGCACTGCTGGGAGATCTGACTACCAGGGTGTTCGAGGTGTTGCCGGATGACACCTGGGTCTATCCGGGTCACGGCGACGACACGACGCTGGGCGCCGAACGTCCGCACCTGGGAAAGTGGCGAGCCCGCGGCTGGTGAAGCGGAAGCACGGCAAGGCCGTGCTCAAGCGAGGAGTTGCTGCTCTTCGTAGGTGGTCACGGCCGGTGAAACCCAACCTTGAAATGGCAACTTGGCAAATGTTGTTATTACTGACACCGCCCGACGACGTTGCGGCATGAACCGCAGGAAGAACGCGAGACGGGTGATCCAGGCAATCACACCGGTCAACGGAATGCCGTACACCTCGCCGATCGAGCGGCCCATTCCGAAGGACGCCGCCTGGCCCAGACCGCGGTAGCCGAAGGCGCGGGCCCGGCGGCCGTTCACCTGCCTGGCGACGCTACGCCCGACACGCGCGCCGGCCTTGATCGCCCAGAGCGCGTTGGCCGGCACCGGGAGACCCGTCTTCCGGCGTCGGACCATGGCCGCATCCCCGGCAGCCCAGACACCATCGGCAACCGCCAGAGTGGCACTCGTCAGCAAACGACCGGTCAGATCGTGCGGCAGTAACTCCAACCCGGCCAGTGGTACCGGCCGTTGTCCCATCGTGCCCAACACCAGATCGACCGCCAGTGCTGTTCCGTCGGCGAAATATGCGTTGGTGGCCGTGATGCGATCGAGTCGGGAACCCAGGCGCACCTGCACCCCGAGCTTGTCCAGCTCACGCTTGGCCCGCCGCACCAGGGCGGGTTGTTCCGCGCCCAGGACCGGGAGCAATTCGGTGCCGGACTGTGCAAGCACCACGGTCACCGGAGCGCCCACCCGGATCGCTCGATCGGCGACTGCGGCGGCCAACTCGACACCGGCCAGGCCTCCCCCGGCCACCAGCACCGTGGACGGCGCTGAACTCGTGAGCAGCACGCCGAAGTGTGAGAGCAGCTTGCCCAGACCACCCACCCCTCGAAGTGTGTGGCCGTATTCGGCCAGACCGGGCACAGAGGCGACGGGCTCGCGTCCACCGGTTGCGACGATCAAATGGTCATACTCAATGGCGCTATCATTTCCGGAG
>JBBSRY010000159.1:0-5899 GCA_038242595.1 Mycobacteriales bacterium | reverse complement strand
GCCGGTGACCACTATCGGTCGCGCTTGGACTTTGTATCCAGGTCGCTGCCGGTAGCCGATAGTTGACGGATTGTTGCGGTGGTGGTTTCTTTGGTTTCTCGGTAATGACCAGGCAATGGGCCTGCTCGATGTCGCCATGAAATCCGTGACCGCCCTCAACGAATCAACAACCGCAACCTGGCCAATACAAACACCCTGCACCACAACAGCAACCAACGAAAAGGCAACCGCAACGTGAGGGTGGGCGCATCCCAATCCCCGGTCGGGTTCGCCATTGACCTGCGACTTCGCGGTTGTCGTACCAAGAGCGCCATGGTGATTTCGGCAGGCCTTACCGGTGTAACCCGTGCCCGCTTACCGGCACTCATGGTGCTCGATATCTCGAAGATGTCGTAAAGCTGTACCTGCTCAAGAGGCAGGCATGCCATCGAGGATGGCGAGCAGTTTGTCCACCGTCCGGCGATTCCGCGCGGTGCTGACGGCGCCGGTAATGGTGACCTGCTTCCAAAATGAACTCGGCAGCTTGGTTTGCAGCACCCCGAGGGGAAGCCACTGATACAAGGCACGCTCGCCTTGAGCAATCTGTTCCGGGGCCAGGCTGCCTGCGTCGGGCAGGTCGAGCTTTGGGATCGGGCGGTCGAGGAACGCAATCACCTGCCGGGACGGATCGTCGCAGACTTGCAGCATCGGATCGGCCAGCGCTACCGCCCGAAAATCGTTTTCCGACAACACCAGCACCGTCGAGCTGACACCCGTTCTGGCCAGAACAGCGGCTTGGATCACCGCCGGGTCCGGCACGGTGGCGGATTGAAACACCACATTGCCGCTTTGTAGCAACGTCTTTACCGAAGTCATCGCAAGCTGGGCAAAGACTTCCCGAAGGTCTGCCATCGGGATCCGTTTGGCCTTCCCAACATTGATCCCCCGCAAAAGAGCCACATAAGAAGTCATCGAGTCAGCTCGTCCTGGCAGGTCCGGTTTCGACCGGTCGTTCCAGCGCGCACCAGGCCGACCATGATCCCGGGAACAGGTCGATGTCGATGCCGGCGGCGGCTCCGCCCAGAATCACATGGCATGCAGTCACTCCAGAACCGCAGGACGCACCCACTCTCGTTCCCGGTTCAATGCCGACGTCGGCAAATAGGCGACGAAGGTCTGCTGCGGATTTGAAGGTGCCATCGGGCTCGAGTAACTCGGTGAACGGCAGGTTCACAGCGCCGGGAATATGTCCGGCCACCGGATCCATCGGCTCCACTTCACCGCGGAATCGGGCGGCACCGCGCGCATCCACCAACACCGTGTCTGGACCCGCGGCGTAGTCGGCAGCGGTATCCGCATCGAGGATGGCAGACCCGACCCTCGAACCAGCGGTACCAGCAGTGCCAGCGGAACCAGCAGCGCCAACAGTCCCAGAGAGGTCAGCATCCGCCGTCGGCACCCGTACCCGGAATCCACCAGGCACATTGGGTGTGCCGTCTCCGGCTTTGACGCGCAAGCCCGCTGCCGCCCAGGCAGCCAACCCGCCGTCCAGCACCCGCACGCTGCGCACACCCGACCAGCGCAACAGCCACCAAGCTCGTGCTGCAGCGCTGGAATCCCGTGCGTCGTAGACCACTACGGCGTCCCCGAGGTTAATTCCCACTCGTCGCCAGGTCACCTGGAGCTGGGCTGCCGTCGGGAGTGGATGACGACCGCCAGTGCCGTCCCCCTTGTCTGCGGCCAACTCTGCGTCCAAGTCCACGAACAATGCACCCGGAATGTGCCCTGAGCGGAATCCTTCGTGATCGGCTCCGCGCAAACTCCACCTGATGTCCAGCACCACCGGCGGCCGGTCGCTGAGCATCTCCTCGACCAGATCATCGGCGCTGACCAGCACTTGTTGCATGTGGACTCCGTTCGGGCAGATCAACAACAGGTCGATGGGCATAAAAATCTATCGGTCTTCGTTATCAACTACAGCATCCTGACACGCTTGTCGGCATGGCCTGACGTACGGGTGATCCGGCGAGCTTGCCGCGCCAGCTAATATCACAGGAAGCCATGAAGGGGACCTCAAAGTGAACGACTTAATCGACACCACTGAGATGTACCTGCGCACAATTTTTGAACTCGAAGAAGAAGGCATCGTCCCGCTGCGCGCGCGCATCGCGGAACGACTGCTGCAGAGCGGACCAACAGTGAGTCAGACTGTGGCCCGAATGCAGCGCGATGGCCTCTTGGTGGTCTCCGATGACCGCCATCTCGAGCTCACCGACCTGGGTCGCGACCGCGCGACCTCGGTGATGCGCAAGCACCGTCTCGCAGAACGACTGCTGTTGGATGTCATCGGTTTGGACTGGCGGGAAGTACACGTCGAAGCCTGCCGTTGGGAGCACGTGATGAGCGAACAGGTCGAGCAGCGCCTGGTGCAACTGTTAGGTCATCCCCAGGTTTCGCCCTACGGCAACCCCATTCCGGGTCTGGAACAACTGGGTATGGAAGCACAGCCCCCCGGGGAAACACACGCCGACCTGATCTCAGCAGAACAAGCTGCTGAAAAGGGCGGTATGTACGAGGTGCGGCGGATCATCGAACCAATTCAGAACATCCCGGAGGTCATGGACCGACTGCACCGCGGCGGTATCAAGCCGAAGGCAGTATTAGAATTTGCCACTCGAAATGACTCGCTGGTCATCATCGATGGCCCGACGACGACCGAACTCCCGCGCGATGTAGCGCGAGGCATTCAGGTCCGGGCAGCCCGCTGAGGAGCGGCCTTCAGCACCAGATCGAACCAGCAGCCCGAGCGCACCCGCGTTCGGGCTGCTGGCCTGTCCGGGGGCTGTTGACATCTTTGCTGGTTCTGGCTGCGGTCCTGATGACGAGCCCAACAGCGACAGCCCAAGAACCCGACAAAGCACCAGCGGAAGTTTCCTCATCCGATGAAACCCGTTGGACCACGGCCGAGGCGATCACCGGGTTGCGATCAAGTGACATCTTCACCATCCCGGGGTCGGTCGCGGTACTGGATGAGGAAGCCGTCCGAGAGGCACTGATAGGGACCGACATTCAGTTGTTGGTACTGCCGCATTCCGGCCTGGACAAAGAAGATCGCGATATTCACCATGACAAGTCCAGCGCCGTTCAGGATTGGGCCGACGAGAATGAGCTCACGCTCATGGTCATCGATGGTCTGCAGATTTTTATTCCTCCGCTGTACGACCTGGTCCCGACCGACCTCGGTGAGTTGCAACCGGTGTTGCTACGTCACGATCTGACTTCATTGGTGCTCAGCGGCATCGATCGTCTCATCGCCGACGCGGCAGATAACGAATACGTGGATCGACGAACAGATCCAGTGCTTGAGAGCCCAGCCTCGGCCGACCCCGTACTGGTCAGTGAGATCGCACAGGCATGGAAAGCGTCGGGGATCTATTCGGCGCCATCACTGCCCAGTCCGATTGAACGCGGCCCCAGTTGGGATATCGACATTCCTACCCGGGTCGCGGTCTTCCCAGCACTGGACCTGGGGGAACCGCTGCCCGCACTGATCGATGACCTCACCCAGCAGTTCCCCGATGAGGTGCTGATTGTGGTGCACGGTGAGTGGATCGAGGTCGCCGGACCGCAGCAGGAACTGTTGGACGCAGCGCTGCTGGAGTTGTACGGCGAGTACTACCCGGCGATCAGTGAATGGGGTGCCCCGCAGGCCGGGTTGATCCGGATTCTGATCGAGAAGATCGGGGTATGGCGCTCCGGCGTCGTGGCCGACCTCGCCCCACCGGCGGCCGCCCCCGATCCGGTCAATACGATCCAGCCACTGCTTCCCTGGCTGTTCCTCCTGGTTGCCCTGGTCATCGCGGCGATGGTGGCAACGGGACTCCGGCGCAGAGCGCTGCGCGCCCGCATCAACAAAACCCGAGAGCAGCATGAATTTGATCGAGCCGGCGCCGAAATGGCGATGATCGCGCACCGTTTGCTGCAGGCCGACGTGGCTGGAACCAGGACCTCAACAGCGTCCGAGATCGAGTGGACCCAAGCTGCAGAGCGCTATCGAACGGCCCGAGATATATTGCAACGAAACGGTTCTGGCTCAGTAGCGCGGGAAGCGCTGGCAGCGGCCCGAAGATCACTGGACGAAGCCGGGATACCGGACAGTGCTGCACCAGAGCGTTCAGCAACTGGTGCCGATGGCGAGGTAACACGCTGATGAGTGGTCGCTCAAAAAAACCAAGAGACAAGCCTGCCACCCGTCCGCAGCCCCACCGCAGCAACGGTCCAGTTCTCACCAAGCGGCAGCCCGGCGTACAGATCAACGCCCCACAAACCAAACACGACGCATCGGCCACACACGGACGGAGCTGGGGGCGCTTCGGCATCGTGGTGGCCGTCGCCGCACTGCTGGCCCTGCTGTGGCCGCAGGTCTCGTTACTCTTCTCCCCCGCGAGGTCTGCCATCGATGTGCTGCGCGCCGACTCGGTCTACATAGAACCCGGTGTCACCGGAATTGACGCTGCGCAAATCCGGGGGGTGATCGGTACCCGGCCCATCATCGCCATGGTGGTGAACGAGGGTGGTCCCCTCTACGAGGACCGGGCAGACGTTTGCGCTGACGTGGCCGACTACTTTGACGACGTCATCGTGGTGGTCATCGCGGGCGGGGAAGTGAAGCGAGGGTGCCAGGGCAACGAGATCGCCCTCGAAGGCCTGGAAAGCATCGATGATCTGGACATCCGGCTGTGGCTGGTGGCTTATCCGCGGCTGATCCAGTTCCTGGACTCAGATCCGACAGCGCAAGTTGAGCAACTGGCGCTGCTCTACGACAAGCTGGTCCGTATCGACGATCTGCATGAGCAGGTACGGACCTTCGAAGCCGGACCGACCCGTTATGCGTTGGCCAGCGTGCTCGCTGCCGCGGTCATCGCCGCCGGCGCCACCGGTTACCTGTTGTTGCGCCGGGTGGTCGGCGCGCAGGTTCGACGGGCCGACCGCAAATCCGGCTGGCGTGGCACGCGCGATGATCTAAACCTGGAACTGACCGAAATCGGTCTGCGAATGGTGCAGGCCAGTCCGGCTGAGCCCGACTCACAAACCGGAATAGCTCGAACATTGGCCGAAATGGCGCCGGCCTATCTTACCGCGCTCACCGAACTGGAAGCTGCTGAGTCCGGGTCAGATCTGAGCGATCTCACCGAACGCGTCGAAAAGCTGGAAAAGACGTCGCGGGCACTGTCAAGCGGGCGCAAATGATCTGGATCTGGGTGGCCGGCGCCGCCGTCCTGATCGCCGGCGCGGTGGTGCCGGTGCTGGTCGGTCGAGGCGACAACACCGGGATGGCACAACAGCTCGACCAAGCCCGCTCGATGATCTCGAGACTGGAGACTGCCATCGACACGGCAGTCTCCAACTCCCCCTCCGAGGTCGCAGAGGCGCACCGTTGTTTGCTGCTGGCCGGCGCGGCTCTGGGCAAACGGGGCGAGCGGGCCCGAGTCACCTCCGCTTCCTGCCGCCGGTCCCTGCGTTGGAGCGCAAAAGGGCTGCACGCTCTGCAATTGGACAGCTGACCGAACCGCTCTGGTTGCGGGAAAAGGTTGCGACCGCCGTTCTTGTCAGAACAGTTCAGAATTGCACGGTCGCAACCCACCGCCCCATCAAATTTTGGTGACCGTTACTTCGATCGTCAGTCCATCGCCCACCGTGCCGGTGGTCACGCCGCTATCAGATCGCTCGACCTGCAACGCCAACGTCTCGCCCTTCAACAGGTCCAGTCGACCGCGGACGGCTTCCCAGACCGCATCCGGGGCCGAGATGGCAAGGCAGATCCGGTCCGACACATCCAGATCGGCATCCTTGCGCGCCTGTTGCACCACTCGGATGACATCTCGAACGACACCCTCGGCCAGCAGGTCGGCGTCAAGTT
>JBBSRY010000158.1:0-5900 GCA_038242595.1 Mycobacteriales bacterium | reverse complement strand
TATCAACCGATTCGAGCGGCATCAACTCGCCCCGGCTTATGTACTGGCCAAGGACTGCCAGAACTTCGTCGAGGTCTACGACATCCTGCACCCGCTGCAACCGATGGAGCATTCCAGGCCGCTGCGCACCTCCCCGTTCTACCCGCGGGAACAGGAACTGGGAGGACTCTTCCTGGAGGCCAGCGGTTGGGAACGCCCGCACTGGTACGCGGCCAATGACGCGTTGGTCGAGTCCGATCGCAATACCGGCTGGCACATCCCGAAACCGGACCCGTGGGCCGCGATGTTCTGGTCCCCCACCGTCGCCGCCGAGGCAGCCATCACCCGCACCGATGTGGCCATCTACGATATGACCGCGCTGAAGAGACTCGAGGTGAGCGGGCCGGGGGCGACCGATTTCCTGCAGTCGATGGTGACCGCGAATATCGCGAAAACCGTTGGCGGCGTGACCTACTGCCTGATGCTCAACACCGATGGCGGGATCCGCTCGGATATCACCGTGGCACGTCTGGGCAAGGAGCACTACCAGATCGGCGCCAACGGCGCGCTGGACACTGACTGGCTTAAGCGTCATTTGCCTTCCGGTTCACCGATCCAGGTCCGCGATATCACCTCAGGCACCTGCTGTATCGGCATCTGGGGCCCCAGGGCCCGCGAGGTGATCCAGTCGTTGACCTCGACCGACTTCTCCCACGAGGGCTTCAAATACTTCCGCTCCAAGCAGGCCTACCTGGGCACCGTCGAAGTGACCGCCATGCGGCTCAGTTACGTCGGCGAACTCGGCTGGGAGCTCTACACCACCGCCGACCAAGGCCTCGCGCTCTGGGATCTGCTGATGAAAACCGGTGCCCCCCATGGCATCATCGCCGCCGGTCGTAGTGCGTTCAATTCGCTCCGAATCGAAAAGGGATACCGGTCCTTCGGTACCGATATGACGTACGAGCACGATCCCTTTCAGTCCGGTCTGGACTTCGCGGTGAAAATCGACAAGGGCGATTTCCTCGGCCGCGAAGCGTTGATCGAACGCAGCAAGAACGTGACAAAGAAACTGGTGCTGCTCACACTCGACGAGGGGATGGATTCAGATCCGCTGGTGCTGGGCAGCGAGCCGGTGTACTCCGGTGCTGCCTGCGTCGGCTACGTCACCAGCGCGGCCTACAGCTATACCCTGGGCGCTTCGCTGGCCTACGCCTGGCTGCCGATCGAACTCACCGAAGCCGGGACACCGGTCGAAGTGGGTTACTTCGACAAGCGCTACCGCGCCGTGGTGACCGCCGAACCCGGATTTGATCCGGAAATGAAGAAGATCCGTTGCTGATGACTTCCGTCATTCCTCCCCTCTCACCTTTCGTCTCGTTGCCAGCTTTGGAGAGTTGATGTCCACACCACCCCCCGGCGCTGATCTGCCGGGTCACCCCGATTTCCTGTGGCGCAACCCCACACCGAAAAAGCACTATCAGGTGCTGATCATCGGTGGTGGTGGGCATGGTCTGGCGACCGCGCACTACCTGGCAACGCGTTATGGCATCACTGATGTCGCGGTATTGGAAAAGGGCTGGCTGGCCGGCGGCAACATGGCGCGAAACACCACCATTATCCGTTCCAACTACCTCTGGGACGCCTCGGCCGGGATTTACGAGCACGCCCTAAAACTATGGGAGGGGCTGGCCGAAGAGCTCGACTACCCCATTCTGTTCTCCCAGCGCGGTGTGTTGAATCTGGACCACTCGCTGCAGGACATCCGCGATTCCAAGCGACGGGTAGCGGCCAACCAGCTCAACGGTGTCGACGCCGAATGGCTCGATGTGGATGGCGTCCGGGAAATCTGCCCGATCGTCAATACCTCCGACAACATCCGCTACCCGGTGCTGGGCGGCACCTACCAGCCACGCGCCGGTATCGCCAAACATGATTACGTGGCCTGGGGTTTCGCTCGCAGCGCCGATGCGGCCGGGGTTGACCTGATCCAGGGTTGCGAGGTCACGGGTATTGATCAGAGCCACGGCAAGGTCACCGGCGTGCAAACCTCTCTGGGTGCAATCTCCGCCGATGTGGTTGCGCTCTGCGGCGCCGGCAACTCCTCGGTACTGGCGCAGATGGCCGGTTTCCGCCTTCCCATCCAGTCACATCCGTTGCAGGCCCTGGTGTCCGAACTCGTCGAGCCGGTACATCCGACGGTCGTGATGTCCAATGCCGTGCACGTATATGTCTCCCAGGCACACAAGGGCGAGCTGGTGATGGGGGCCGGCGTGGACTCCTACAACGGCTACGGCCAGCGCGGCGCCTTCCACGTCATCGAACGGCAGATGTCTGCCGCTGTCGAACTTTTCCCGATTTTCGCCCGCGCCCATGTACTGCGCACCTGGGGCGGCATCGTCGACGTCACCCCCGATGCCTCCCCGGTGGTCAGCACCACACCGATCGAGAATCTCTATGTCAACTGCGGTTGGGGCACCGGCGGTTTCAAGGCAACACCGGGTATCGGCGACGTACTGGCTGCGACCATCGCTGCCGGTTCCATGCACCCGCTGGCGCAGCCGTTCAGCCTGGAACGCTTCACCACCGGACGCCTGGTCGACGAACACGGCGCCGCTGCCGTGGCCCACTGATGTGTTGAGGACTGACTGACCATGATGCTGATCGACTGCCCGGAATGCGGGCCCCGCGACGAGACCGAATTCCACTATGGGGGCGCGGCCCACGTGGCGTATCCGGAAACCCCGGCCGAGTGCACCGATGAGGAATGGGCCCAGTACCTGTTCTTCCGGGAGAACGCCCGCGGTGACTTTGCCGAGCGCTGGGTACATTCGGCCGGTTGCCGCCGCTGGTTCAACGCCGTGCGCAACACCGTCACCTACGAATTCTCGGCCATCTATCCCGCCGGCACCGCCCGGCCAAACAGCTCAGGAGCCACCGCATGACCGGCCGTCGAATCCCCGGATACGGTAGCCGGATCAATCCAGATGCACCACTGTCATTCACTTTCGACGGCGTAGCACTGACCGGCCTTGTCGGCGACTCGCTGGCCTCGGCCGTACTGGCAAATGGCATTTCGGTGGTCGGCGGATCGATCATGAAGGGCCGCCCGCGCGGGGTTACCAGCGCCGGCCCCGAGGAGCCAACCGCGATCATCCAGGTTGAAGCGCCGTTCCCGGAGCCGATGCTCACCGCCACCATGGTAGAGCTACAGGACTGCATGGTCGCTCGGGCACTACGCGGGCAGGGTCGGTTGGCGACAGTCCCGGATCCGGCAACCTACGATGCGCTGCATCATCACTGCGAGTTGGTGGTGGTCGGCGCCGGTCCGGCCGGGTTGTCGGCTGCGTTGGAAGCCGCCGGCCGCGGTATTCGGGTGCTGCTGATCGATGACCGTCCGGCCGCCGGCGGGGCGTTGATCTTCGACGCCGAACTGGCCTGGGTTTCCTCGATGATCGCGGCGCTGGCCGCACTGCCCAATGTGGTGCATCTGCAGCGGACCACGGTCACCGGTTACTACGACAAGAACTACCTGATCGCCGTCGAACATCGCACCGACCATACGGCGCATGGACTGGCCGATGATGCGGTGCGGGAACGGATCTGGCGAGTTCGGGCCGGCCACGTCATTCTGGCCACCGGTAGTCACGAACGCAGTATCGCCTTCGCCGGCAACGATGTGCCCGGTGTGATGTTTGCCGAATCGGCGCTGGTCTACCTGCGCCGGTATGGCGTGCTGGTGGGCTCCTCTGTTGTCGTGTTCACCGAACACGACGATGCCTACCGGGTTGCCGCTGAGCTGTCCGCGGCCGGCGCTTCGGTCACCGTCGTCGATCCCCGTGATCGCCCCTCGAGCGGTCATTCCTCGAGCGCTCATTCCTCGAGCAGGGTCCAGACCCCGGTGATCTCCGGTGTCGTCGTCGGCACCGAGACCGACGACAACGGAGTGCTCGCAGCCGTTTTGGTTTCCGGCGGCACCCGCCTACCCGCAACGGTGCTGGCCATCAGCGGCGGATGGAATCCAGCGGTGCAGTTGTTCTCACAGTCCGGTGGGACCACTGTCTTCGATTCCGGCGTGGGGGCATTCGTCCCCGGCGCCGCCACCCAGGCGGTGAGTGTCGCCGGAGCGGTGACCGGTTTGCGGTTGACCACGCAGGCCATTGTCTCCGGAATCGCCGCCGTCGGAGCCGCCTTCCCCGTCGGCGTTGATCAAAATCGTTTCCCCGGCGTCGATTTCGCTGACTTTGATCAAGCTCTGGTCGCTCAACCCACCGCATCGGCCGGGTTGTACGCGGTACTGCCGGAAGGTGCCGATCCGCGCACCCTGACTGATCACTACGTCGACATCCAACGCGATGTGACGGTGGCCGATATCGCCGTTGCCAGCGGCGCCGGTTTGTTGTCCGTTGAACACGTGAAGCGCTACACCACCGCCGGTACCGCGCACGATCAGGGCAAGACCTCCGGCATCGTTACCAGCGCCGTTCTGGCTGCGCTGCAAGGCGTTGAGATCGCTGACCTCGGCGTCTCCAAGTTCCGCCCGCCGTACACGGCGATCTCGTTCGCAGCATTGGCCGGTCGCGAACGCGGTGATCTGTACGACCCGGTACGTACCACCGGCGCCCATCAATGGCATCTGGCGCACGGAGCCGCCTGGGAGAACGTCGGACAGTGGAAACGGCCGTGGTTCTACCCGCAGGCGCTGCCCAGCGGTGGCATCGAGGACATGCATTCCGCGGTCACCCGCGAATGTATTGCCGCCAGAACCAATGTCGCCTTCATGGACGGCTCGACGCTGGGCAAGATCGACGTACAGGGCCCGGATGCCGGGAAGTTCCTTGACATGCTGTACACCAACCTGATGTCGACTCTGAGGGTCGGCATGATCCGCTACGGCGCGATGTGCAATGTCGACGGCATGATGTTGGACGACGGCACCGTTTTTCGGCTCGACACCGAACATTTCCTGGTCACCACGACCACGGGTAATGCAGCGAAAATTCTTGACTGGATGGAGGAGTGGCTGCAAACCGAATGGCCGGACCTGCAGGTTGCCTGCACCTCGGTGACCGAGCAGTGGGCCACTATGGCCGTCGTCGGACCTCGCTCCCGTGCGTTGGTGGCGGCGCTGGCACCTGACCTGGCGGTAGCCAACGCGGATCTGCCGTTCATGGCCTGGCGTGACACCGTGGTGGCCGGGCTTTCCGCTCGCGTCGCCCGGATCTCCTTCTCCGGTGAGCTGGCCTACGAAATCAACGTCGCCTGGTATGACGCGGCAGCTTTATGGGACGCCGTCTGGGCAGCTGGTGAACCGATCGGCCTCACCCCCTACGGCACCGAGACCATGCATGTCCTGCGCGCCGAAAAGGGTTATCCCATCATCGGCCAGGACACTGACGGCACCATCACCCCGCAGGATCTGGGGATGGGCTGGGCGGTGTCCAAGAAGAAGATCGACTACATCGGCAAGCGCTCACATGCCCGGGCGGATAGTTCCCGCGCGGATCGCAAGCATTTGGTCGGTCTGCTCCCCCACGACCCCTTGGTGTTGCTGCCGGAGGGTTGCCAGCTGGTTGATGTGTCCGGTGAATTGGTACCCCCGGTGCCGATGTTGGGGCATGTCACTTCGGCCTACCCGTCGGCAGCGTTGAATTCGGCGTTCGCCCTGGCCCTGCTGGTCGGTGGCCGAGACCGGATGGGTTCCACCGTCTACGTCGTCATTGACGGCAAACCGGTGCCGGCCACCGTCACCTCCAGCGTGTTGGTCGACCCAGAAGGACTGCGGCGCGATGGCGATCCGGCCGGTGATGGCGCTGCCATCGCGCCAGCGAAATCTGCGTTGGCCCTGCCGATTTCGCCATTGGCAGGCTGGGCCGATGCGCTGGGCGCGTTGTCGCGCCGACCAGGTGGCGCGGTGTCGGTCG
>JBBSRY010000157.1:0-5954 GCA_038242595.1 Mycobacteriales bacterium | reverse complement strand
CGGCGACCAACATCAAGGTCACGACGGACGCCGAATTCGCTGGGACACAACGCAGCCTGGCCTTCCACTTCGACTTTCGTCAGCTCTGGGTCGGGGACACGATCAGTCAGATCGGTGGCGCCATTTCGGGCCTGGCCATTCCCTATATCGCAGTGACGCTGCTGGCCGCCACCGAATTCCAGATGGGAGTGCTGGAAGCACTTCTCGGCCTCGGATTCCTCATTGTTGGGTTGCCGGCCGGCGCCTGGGTCGATCGCTGGAGCAAACGCACCGTGATGATCCTGGCGGACATCTTCCGCGCCGCCGCACTCTGCTCCGTGGTGATCGCCATCTGGGCGAACACCCTGACCCTGGCCCATCTGATGGCCGCTGCTGTCGGCGTGGGGGTGGCGACCGTATTTTTCGACGTCTCCTATCAGTCCTATGTGCCGAGTCTGGTCGGCCGGGATCGTGTGGTGGAGGGCAACGCCAAGTTGCAGGGCAGCCAATCGGTGGCCAGGTCCGGCGGCCCGGCGCTCGGTGGTCTCCTGCTCAAATACATCGGCGCCGCCCCGGTGATCGGCATCAACGCCGTGAGTTTTCTGTTTTCGGCAGTGTTCCTGTGGCGAATCCAACACCGAGAGGAACCGCCGACTCCGGACAGCAGACGACCGCTGCGGGCCGAGATCGCCGACGGTCTGACATTCGTGGTCAAGCACCCGCTGCTGATCCGGCTGGTGCTCTGTACCGGCATCGGCAACCTGGCACACTCCGCTGCCGGCGCGCTTTTGGTGCTCTACATGGTGCGAGATCTGAACTTATCCGCGCTGAGCATCGGAATCGTAGAATCAGCGGCTGCCGTCGGCGGCCTTCTCGGCGCCCTGATGGCTCGCCGGATAGCGACCCTCACCGGTGAAGGTCCGTCCATCATCATCTCCGCGACGGCCATGATGCTCGCAGCATTCTGCTACCCGCTGGCTTCGGTATTACCCACCATCCCCACGCTGATCAGCGGTGGCATCCTCTTGACCGCTTCGCTGGTGGTTTACAACATCGCCACCGTCAGCTTCCGGCAACGGCTGTGCCCGCCAAAGCTACTGGGTCGGATGAACGCCACCGTTCGCTTCCTGATCTGGGGCACCATCCCGATCGGTGCGATGCTCGGTGGCATTCTCGGCCATTTCTTCGGCGCCGTCACCGCAGTCTGGGTGGCCACCGCCGTCGGGCTCCTGGCGCTGCTTCCGGTGTACATCTCGCCGTTCTGGAATCTGCAGAAGCTGCCGGCGGCCGATGATGAATGACCTCAGGAAATGCTGTTCCACCAGGCCGAGTTGATTTCCCCGGACCCAACGATCTCGGCCGGTCCGGTCAGAAAGCTCTGTCCATCGGCGATCCGGACAGTGACCTCCCCGCCCAGGATCCGGACCCGAACGGTGCCGTCGCAACGACCAAGGGCCGCCAGGTGCGCAGCGGCTACCGCCACCGTTCCCGTTCCACACGAACGGGTTTCACCAACCCCGCGCTCATGGACCCGCATCGTCACCAGGTTTGCCGAGACAATATTGACGAATTCGATATTGACCCCGGAGGGAAAGACGAGCGGATCGAAACTCGGCCGGCGGGCCAGATCCAGTTCGGCCAGGTCCAGATCGGTGACGGCCACCAGATGTGGGTTCCCGACATCGACCGACACCCCGCCGAAGTCATGGTCACTTCCGGAGTGAAGACCGGCGCCGACGCTGCTAGCGACACCCACAATCGCTGGGCCCATCCCGATCGTGACGTCGCCGTTCTCGGCAACGAGGGCGCTCCTGGCGCCGCCACGAGTTCGGAACTCGAATTCGCGGTCACTCACCCACCCGGATTCGACCAGAAATTTGGCAAAAACTCGGGCCCCGTTTCCGCACATTTCGGCAATTGATCCATCAGCGTTGCGGTAGTCCATGAAGAATCCGCCTTCATCGGCGGGTGCGACCCGAAGGACGCCGTCGCCCCCGATACCGGCCCGGCGATTGCAGAGTGCTCTGACCTGGGCGACGGAGATATCCAGAGAACCATCGGCATCCGGCAGCAGCACAAAATCGTTCTCGGTGCCGTGTCCCTTGACGTATTTGATGCCGGTCATACGGTCCAGAGTATCCAGGTCGTTGCGCCGTCTCCCGCACCGGCAGTCTTGGGGTGACCCGTCGATCCACCGTGCAGATGCCACCCTAGGACATCAACCGCGCGCTGCGGTGAGCACCTGTGCGAGCAGGTCGGGGTCGTCAGCCCGAAGCCAGATCTGTCGCTTATCGCGGCGGAACCAGGAGCGCTGCCGACGAACATAGCGACGGGTGCCGGCCATCGTGTCGAGCATGGCCTGTTCGAGTTCCAAGTTGCCGTCGATGACGTCGAGCATCTGCTGGTACCCGAGCGCTCGGGAGGCGGTGACCCCCTCGCGCAATCCGACCTTCTCGAGTCTTCGGACTTCGTCCAGCAGGCCTTGATCAACCATCTGTCGTACGCGCACCTCGATCCGCTGATCAAGATCGGCCGTTTCACGATCGACGCAGAACCAGATCCCCCGATAGCGAAAATCGCCTCGAACCGGCATCGAGGCCGAGAACGGACGCCCCGTCAAGGTAATGACTTCCAGCGCCCTCACCACCTTCCGTCCGTTCAACGGCTGAATTGCGCAGGCAGCGACCGGATCGACTCCGGCAAGTGTTGAATGCAGGGCGAGCGGGCCGACGCGGTCCAGTTCGGTCTCCCATTGGGCACGGACCTGCGGATCGGTGGCGGGAAACTCCAGATCATCGATGACCGACTGCAGGTAGAGCCCCGAACCACCCACCAGAATCGGGGTACGGCCGCGATTGAGGATGTCCTCGACCGTGTGCCGAGCATCCCGCTGGTAGGCCGCGACGGTTGCGTACGCGGTGACATCCAGAACGTCCAACTGGTGGTGTGGGATGCCTCGTCGCTGATCGACGGCGAGTTTGGCGGTTCCGATATCCATCCCGCGGTATAGCTGCAGCGCATCGGCGTTGATGATCTCGCCATCGGTCTCCTGCGCCAGGCGCAGCGCCAGATCCGACTTGCCGGCCGCCGTTGGCCCGGCGATCACGATCAGCCGGGGAATCGCACTCACGAGATGGCCGGCCGCTGCGATACCGAACTGGGTATCCAGGTCCCGACCTGATATCCGACGCCCAACGGGGCCGCGTCGAAGTGCACCGTGCCCTGTCCGATCAGATCCAGGGCAGCCACTGTGCACATCGGCCAGAATCCGAGTGAGCCCAGGCGCAGACCCAGGGGACACCCCCGGTCATCGACTGCCAAGGCGTCCAGCAGCTGCGCCGGCTGCCCCAAGTTGATAGCTCGATGGACCGACTCGTCATATTCCTGGCTACGGTCATCACGTGCCAGCGGTGCTCGATCGCCATGAGCGGCGGCGCCATCGCCCACAGCCAGCAGCAGGGTACGTCCAGCAGTGCCGCAAGCAGCATCGATGGCCTTCGCTGCGGCGATGACTCCCTTTCGGGCGGTCGAAAGGGAGTCTGCAGTTGTCACCGGCACCCCCGCAGAGTCCGCGGCGGGCCGGATCCCGACCTCGATGGCGTCGATCGGACCGGCATACCCGAATCCGCGGACCAATCGAGCAGTGATGGATGTCGGCAGCGACCAGTTCGGGTCCACTTCGGCCAGCGGATCGGTGAGCGAGTGGGCGGGTGACTGCTCGTCGACCGGGGCAACGACCGGGTGTTCACCGAGGCGATCGGCCCGGTCTCCCACCGGCCGCGGTGCCAGCGGACCCACGATGAGCACGCGGTCAAAGGCGCCAACGAGTTCCCATGTCTGCCGCATCTGGACGAGACACTGTTTCAGCTGACCCGCGACGGAGGAGTCACTACTCAGAGCGACCAGGCCCTGCTGCTCGAACCACAAGATTGGCGCTGATGGCCAGATGACAACACCGGTGATCACTCCTGCAGGCTAGCGCGCCAGCAGCTCACCCTGTCGCCCTGAGTCGGCAGCGGCGGCATCCACAGCACCGCCGGAATGTCGCAACCGAGCCGCCGCGCGAAATCTTTCGACCCCGGGCTGTGCGAACCGCGAAGGAACGGGCAGACTGAGGACGCACTGACCAGGATGCAAACATCCCGGCCGGCCATGAGACCATCTCACAGACGCACATTGGGAGCGCATCCGTGCGCCCGGGGGTCCGCCCCCTCGCTGAGCAGTAGGAAGGCCCGCAGCCATGACCGAGGATTTTGCAACCGTTTCGCCGAGCGCCGCAGAAGGGGATGAACTGGCGCAAGCGGTTCACCCCCAGGAGCCTGCTGAAGTCGAACCCGCGGCCGCCGATCATGCAGATCGCGCCGAACTGGCAGATGCCGCGGCCAACAGCGAAGCGATTCAAGAGCATTCACAGGCCGAGATTCGTGGCGCCGCTGAGGAGACTGCCGCTGAGGAAGCTGCAGTGCCGGAGTCGTCGGCCGCACCATCGCCGGCTGCCCCATCTCCTGCTGCAACGTCACCAGCTGCTCCGTCTCCGGCCGCCCCATCGCCAGCTGCCCCATCTCCAGCTGCAACGTCACCAGCCGCCCCGTCACCAGCGGTCAAGCCGAGTTCGCCCCGTAAGCCGGGAAAGCCGGGCTCGCCGAGCCCCCGCCCGGGCGCCGGGCGCGGGTCCAAACCGGTGACAGCCGCTGCGGTACCCGTCGTCGAACCGATCATCGAAGCATCTGACCCCTCGCTCTGGGGTCGAGCGGACGAGGCAGGCACCGTTTTTGTCCGCACCGCCGCCGGCGAGCGCGAGGTCGGCAGCTGGCAGGCCGGCGATCCGGAGGCGGGTCTGGCTCACTACGGCCGCCGCTACGACGATTTCACCACCGAAATCACCCTGCTGGAGAAGCGCCTTATCGCCAAGTCCGGCGATCCGAAGGCCACTAAAGCGCAGGCCCAGCAATTGCGCGACAGCGTGGAAACCCTGGCCGCCGTCGGTGACCTCGATACTGCAGCCGAGCGCCTGGAAACCGTGATTGCGGCTGCCGAGACCGCCGTTGCCAATGCCGTCCAGGACCGCGCCAAGGCCAAGGCCGCCGCGGTGGCCACCAAGGAAGCACTCTGCGTCGAGGCCGAGGAATTGGCCGAGTCCAACCAGTGGAAGTCCACCGGCGATCGACTCAAGGCCATCGTCGACGAATGGCGCTCGATCCGCGGCATTGATCGCAAGACCGATGACCTGCTGTGGAAGCGTTTTGCCCGGGCCCGCGATACGTTCACCCGTCGTCGCGGTTCCCATTTTGCCGAGATGGACAAGGAACGCGGCGCCGCGAAGGATGCCAAGGAAAAGCTGATCACGCGCGCCGAGGAGCTCTCCGAATCGACCGAATGGGGCGATACGGCTGCTGCGTACCGAAATCTGATGACCGACTGGAAATCTTCCGGTCGCGCCCCTCGCGAGGTCGAGGATGCGCTCTGGGACCGGTTCCGTGCGGCTCAGGAGAAGTTCTTCTCTCGGCGGTTGCAAACCTTTGCCGAGCGGGACGCCGAATTCGAGACCAACGCCACCGCCAAGGAAGCACTGCTCACCGAGGCCGAGAAGATCGATCCAGCAAAGGATCTGGATAGCGCCAAGGGAGCACTACGCAGTATCCAGGACCGCTGGGAAGCAGCCGGAAAGGTCCCTCGTGAACGGATTCGCGAGCTGGACTCGCGGCTGCGTGCCGTCGAGGACAAGGTCAAATCTGCCGAGGATTCGTTGTGGCGTAAGACCGACCCAGAGACCACCGCACGGTTGGCGCAGTTCCGGTCGCGTTACCAGACCTATGCCTCGCAGGCTGAAAAGGCCACCGCGGCCGGTGATACCAAGCGTGCCAAGGAGGCCTCCGCGCAGGCCGCTCAGTGGCTGGAATGGTTACGTGCTGCCGAGAGCGCCATCGAATAACCAAGTTCGGACTTTGAGCTCATGGCGTCTACTCAGCAGCAGG
>JBBSRY010000156.1:0-5961 GCA_038242595.1 Mycobacteriales bacterium | reverse complement strand
TGTGACACCTCGACCAGACGTTCCTCGGGGATGCCTCGTCCGCGAGTGACATTGCGCAGGAACGGCATCACATCATCGGGACCCTCCGGTCCGCCGAACCCGGCCAGCAGGATGGCATCCCACCCGGTTTCGGTCACTCCGACAGCCGCCCCGGCTTCAGGGGACACGGATTCAGGGGACACGGCGTCACCAAATTCCGTGGTCACAAAATAACCTCTACGACGCCGGCCGGCTCGACGCGACGGCCGGTGAAGAACGGAATCTCTTCGCGAACATGCAAACGCGCCGACGAGCCACGCAGATGACGCATCAGGTCGACGATGTCGTGCAATTCCTTCGCTTCCAGCGCCAACATCCACTCGTAGTCGCCCAGGGCGAAAGCGGCGACGGTATTGGAAAGCACGTGGTTGTACGCCCGGCCCATCACGCCGTGTTCGGACAGCATGGCGCGGCGCTCGGCGTCCGGCAGCAGGTACCACTCGTAGGAGCGGACAAACGGGTAGACGCAAACCCACTCGCGTGCCTCAATGCCGGCCAGGAACGCCGGGATATGGCCCTTGTTGAATTCGGCCGGTCGATGCAGCGCCATCGACGACCACGAGTTTGTCATCGATCGACCCACTGCGGTGCGACGGAATTGGCGCGAAGCGGCCTGCAGCGCGTCAGCGGTGGGCGCATGCCACCAAATCATCAGATCGGCATCAGCGCGCATCCCCGACAGGTCGTAGAAGCCGCGGATCACCACGTCCTTGGCGGCCAGGTCCGCGACCAACAGTTCCAACTCGGCGCGTGCATCGGCCGGACCGGCGTCAAGGTCGCTGATCCGGGAATACACATTCCACGAGGTGTAGCGAATTTGGTCGTTGATTTCGCGAGCCGAAGACCCGGGCGTAGTGGCTGGGGCGGCTGCGGCCTGGACCGGGGCATCTGCTGGCGTCGTTGCGTGCGGGCTCGTCATACTCCCATCTTCCCCTACAACGGCGCGGGCATACCTGCTCAGTGGGGCGGGTGTGAGATGACTCGCGCTTGCATCCGGGCGTCGGCCACAACGGCGGCCAATCCGGTGCCGGCCAGCCATCCGCCGGTAAGCACCAAACCGGGCAGCGTTGCTGCGGCGGCGCGAATGCCGTCCAGCAGCGCCGCGTGGCCCGGTGCCGTGCGCGGGAGAACCGACGTCCATTCGGTGAGTGCGTAATCGTCCAGGTCAGTCTCATCCAGCGGTACGCCCAGCAGGTGTGAGGCATCCTGCAGTGCCAGCTGGGGGAATTGCGCCGCGGCCGGCAGCGCGGGATCGCCGCCGCGACCATAGGAAAGCCGCAGCACATGACGACCTGGACCGGCCGCCTGCGCAACCCACTGCCACTTGGCGCTCGCATGGGTCAACGCCTTGGCCCGAACGCCGCTGGCATGAGCCGATACCAAGATCCCGGTACCCCGAGGAGCCGGGTCCAGGGTGGTCGACCTGATCACCAGGGTGCACAACAGCACCCCGGTGGTGGCGCTGCTCACTTCTGGCCAGGTGACATCGATGAGCCGATCCAGCAGCGTTGTGGTGTCAGCCAGTGGCACCGCCACCACGACAGATTGCGCCTGCTCGGTCCGAGTGCGGCCGCCGGTGACAATCTCGGCCACCCAACCATGATCGGTGTGCTGCAGGGCGCTCACCTGGGACCCGAGTTCGATGCGGCCACCGGTCTTCTCGATCTGCGATGCCAGCGCTGAGATCAAGGTGTTCATCCCGCCGCGCAGACCTGCGACCGCAGAGCCGGCCGGACCGGCAGCACCTCGCATCTTGGCAGCGGCAGCGGCCAGCGAACCCTGCGACCGGATCATCGCGGGCAGGGTGGGCGCGATCGAGGCGATCTCCAAACCGTCCGGATCGGCCGAGTACACACCGCCGACCACCGGCTCCACCAGGCGCCGCACGACCCGCTCGCCCATCCGGGCCCGAACCAGTGCACCCAAAGTGGTTGCGGAGGCACCGATCCGGGCCGGCAACCAGCGATCCAGCCCGGCCCGCAGCGCTCCGGTCACCCCGATGACACGCCGTACGTCGGCAGCAAAGGGACGACTCGGTACGCCCAGCCAAGCGGCGACCGGCAGCGGTGCCTGCCCTGATTCATATCGCACCCAGGCCCCGTCCGGGTTCGGCCTGACCACCTGAGAAGCCAATCCGACGTCGTTGATCAGTTCGCCGACGGTCGGGCGGGCGGTGGCGAAAGATTCCGCACCGGCATCCAATTCGATACCGGCGACGCAATGGCGGGCCACCGCTCCACCAAGCCGATCACCGGCTTCCAGTACCAGCGGTGTCATACCCTGCCGGCAGCATTCCAAGGCGGCTGTCAAACCGGCCGGACCGCCGCCGATTACCAGGACATTCACCGGATCAGCGGTTGTGCACGTACTCGACGAGCCGGGTCAGCACCGTCGGGTCGGTATCCGGCGGAACTCCGTGTCCGAGATTGAGCACGTGACCGGGGGCCTGGGTGCCCCGCGCGATGATGTCGCTGGTATGTCGATGCAGGACCTCATCGCCAGCGAAAAGCAGTGCCGGATCGATGTTCCCCTGGACCGGGACCTGACCACCGAGGCGCTTGTTCGCCACATCAAGCGGGAGTCGGTGATCGATTCCGACAACTGTGGCGCCGGCATCGCGCATGGCCGGCAGCAATTCAGCGGTACCGACGCCGAAATGCACCCGGGGCAGTGGCAGGTCGGACATGGCGGTCAGCACCGCGGCCGAGTGCGGCGCCGCGTACTGCGTGTAGTTCGCCAGCGAGAGTCCGCCGGCCCAGGAATCGAACAGTTGCACTGCGGAGGCGCCGGCCATCGCCTGGGCGCGCAGAAAAGTGGCCGTGGTCCTGGCCACCCAGCTCGCCAATGCGTCCCAGGTTTGCGGATGTGCGTACATCAAGGCCTTGGTGCGCAGGTGTTCTCGGGAGGGACCGCCCTCGACCAAGTAGGACGCCAGGGTGAACGGAGCGCCGGCAAATCCGATCAGCGGCGTACTTCCGAGTTCGGCAACACAGATCTGCGCGGCAGCCGCGATCGGGGCCAGGGCCGCCGGATCCAGTTCCGGCAACGCGGCCACATCTGCGGCCGTGCGTATCGGATTGGCCACCACCGGCCCGACCCCGGCCACGATGTCCACGTCGATACCGGCCAGCTTGAGCGGCACCACGATGTCGCTGAAGAGGATGGCGGCATCAACACCGTGACGACGCACCGGCTGCAGGGTGATTTCGGCGGCCATCTCCGGCCGCACACACGATTCGAGCATGCCGACACCGCGTCGCAGTTCGCGATATTCGGGGAGCGAACGACCGGCCTGCCGCATGAACCAGACCGGAAGGTGCGATGGCGTTTCGCCCCGGTATGCCTGCAACAGGGCCGCATTGGTGGTGCGCCCGTCGACGAAGGGATGGTCGGCAGGCAGCGTCGACCGGGGGGCGGTAAGTGGTGCGTTGGCAGTCATCGCTGTCCATTGTCGCCCATCGCCGGCTGGGCCCGCGCGCATGGACGCAGCCACTGGTGCGCATGACTTCGGACACATTCAGGCCAAACCATCGTTCCCGCAGGTGGGAATATGTGCTGAGTTAGGCTCTCCTTACTACATTTGGTAGAGCCGACGGCGGTAGCATCGCCAATGTGCTTATGGTTCTTGGCGTTTCCCACCACGATCTTGAGCTGAGCGACCTCGAACGCCTCGCGGCTGGAGCCACCGACCTCGGCGCTCACCTCGTCGACCCCGGCGACCCGACCGGACCCGTTGCCGGTGCAGCGGTATTGACCACCTGCAACCGGGTGGAAATTTATCTGGATGCCCGTCGTTTCCACGACGCGGTGGATGTGGTGACTTCTCAGCTCGCCGAACTTTCCGGGGTCGATGAGAAGACGGTCGCCGCCCAGCTGCGTGTGCGCGTTGGCGCGCCGGTTGCTGCGCACCTGTTCACTGTTGCTTCCGGACTCGATTCGATGGTCGTCGGTGAGGCCGAAATCTCCGGTCAGGTCTCCAGGACACTGCAGCGCGCCCAACTCGAGGGGACTGCCTCACCGGCCATCAACAGGTTGTTCCAGAATGCTTCCCGGACGGCGAAGAAGGTGTCCGCCGGCACCGGTCTGGGGGTAGCGGGTAGGTCCATCGCCTCGGTGGCCCTGGGTGTTGCGCAGGAGCACGTTGGTCGGCTGACCGGACGGCAGGCGTTGATCATCGGCACCGGTGCCTACGCCAGGGTGGTTGCCCGGGCCTTGCGTGATCGTGGCTGCACCGATCTGTTCGTGTACTCGCCCAGCGGCCGCGCCGAGTCCTTCGCCGCAACACACCACGCCGTCCCGGTTTCGGCCGAGGAATTACAGGTCGCGCTCTCCCAGGTTGCGCTGGTCGTTGCCTGCAGTGGCACCACCGGCGGAGCGCTGGACGCCGATTTGGTGGCGTTGGCGCGTAACGGACGGCCGGAAACTCTGACCATCATCGACCTGGCCCTGCACGCCGATGTTTCGGCCAATGTGCGCCTACTACCGAAGGTTCTGATGGTCGATCTGCAAACGGTGGCCGAGAACGCACCGGCCGAGCAGACCGAAGCATTGACCGCCGCCCAGGATCTGGTTATCGCTGCGGTTGCCGAGTTCGAGGACAATCAAGCGGTGCGGACCCTGGATCCGGCGGTGGTGGCGCTGCGCAGTCACGTTTCTGGAATGGTCCAGAAGGAAATGGACCGGCTACGGGGTAAGTACGACGACAACATCGCCGCCGAACTGGAACTGGCGATGCACCGGGTTACCCGGTCGCTACTGCACACCCCGACGCTGCGGGCCCAGGAGTTGGCCCGCACCGGTAATGCGGCCGGCTACCTGTCGGCTCTGCACACGTTGTTCGGTATCGAACTGGCCACCCCCAGCCACAGCTGAGCCCGGTAGCGGCGGCGGTGAATTCCTACCGGCGATCAGCTGACGGTAATCGAGGCGATATTCACCGGATCTGTCGGTGCAGTACCGGAGATCCCCTTGGCCGCAATGGCATCCAGTATTTCCAGACCCGATGTGATGTGACCGAAAACGGTGTAATCCGGTGACAGCGTCGAATCTGCGTACACCAGGAAGAACTGCGATCCATTGGTGTCGGGACCGGCATTGGCCATCGCGATGGTGCCGCGCTCGTAAGTCTCGGAGCCGGACAACTCGTCGGGGAATTCGTACCCGGGTCCACCGGTGCCGCTTCCGGTGGGGTCACCGCACTGCAGCACACTGAGCGAAGCCGACGCTGTGAGCCGGTGACAGCTGGTGTCGTCGAAGTAGCCCTGGTCGGCCAATGATGCAAAGTTGGAAATGGTGCAGGGGGCCGCGGTTCGGTCCAGTTCCATCTCGATGACACCCTGCCCGATGGTCATGGTGGCCTTGGCCGTGCCCGTGGCCGGCGCTGTGGACGAGGGCGGATTGTTCGACTTGGACGCCGGGCGCCCGGAGGTGTAGCTGCAGTCCACCGAAGATTCGCCTGCCGCACCGCTGGCAGCAACGTCAGGTGTAGGACTTCCGGTTTCTGAATCAGCACAGCCGGACAGTGCCAACACGGT
This sequence comes from Mycobacteriales bacterium, assembly GCA_038242595.1. Taxonomy (GTDB): domain Bacteria; phylum Actinomycetota; class Actinomycetes; order Mycobacteriales; family Nakamurellaceae; genus Nakamurella. The sequence goes on along the minus strand of JBBSRY010000156.1, from coordinate 388 downwards.
GGTCAACGCCGCGATCACCGAGATGCGGACAGCGAAACGACTCCGGAAAACTCTCAACTCAAACTCCTCGTAGAGACAGCACAGTCAATGGTGCGAACAGGTGGGGCTAAGACGATGGCGCACTCACACTTGGAGTGCGCACAAACCCGCACCCGAACAACCGTAGAGCACCGGCCGTCGTGGTCGGGACTGTCGGTCCACGCTGGCAGGATGTCAGTCATGGCTCTTACCCCGTCCACTGCCGCCAATGATGTTGCCGCGGTCGTACTGGTTACCGGTGACGAACCGCTGTTGGTCGACCGAGCCATTGCCGCCACCGTGGCCCGCGCCCGAAAGCGTGACCCCGAGGTGGAGAAGCGGGAAGCTCCGGCCGCTGGACTGAGCCCGA
>JBBSRY010000155.1:0-5972 GCA_038242595.1 Mycobacteriales bacterium | reverse complement strand
GTGGCCATGCCGAGCGCCCGTGACAAGTCCGGTCAAAGAGAATGGTCGCAGGTTGGCTCGTTCAACGACGAAAGGAAACATCGTGAATGTCCCAGGTTCCACCAATGTTCCAGCTTCTATCAAGTCCGCTTCGATCAAACTCACTGCCATCGCGGCTGCTGCCGATGCGGTGGTCCAGTCGGCAACCAGCTCCGAACACCGCGTCCCCGGACTGGTGGCCGGGCTGACCAACCGGGACGAAACCATCTACCTCGGCGCCTCGGGTGTGCGAGATTTCGGTACCGGTGCTCCAATGACGACCGACACCGTGATGGCGATCTTCTCCACCACCAAAGCAATCACCGGTACGGCAGCACTGCAACTCGTCGAACAGGGCCGACTGGACCTGGACGCGCCGGCGAAGGAATATGCACCGACCATCGGCGAGATTCAGGTACTCGACGGATTCGACGACGGTGGCAGCCCGGTGCTGCGTGCACCGAAGAGCGACATCACCACCAGACAACTGTTATTGCACACCGCGGGATTCGGCTACGAATTCTTTAACGAGCAGTACCACCGGCTATTTACCGATCACGGTCAGCCCAGTGTCGTCGCGGCCACCCATCAATCGCTGATGAGTCCGCTGCTCTTCGATCCCGGCACGCAATGGGAGTACGGCAGCAACATGGATTGGGCCGGTCAGGTAATCGAGGGCATTACCGGTAAGTCTCTCGGAGAAGTGATGCAGGAGCACATCTTCCGTCCGCTGGGGATGTTGGACACAGCTTTTGTCCTCAACGACTCGAAACGGGAGCGGCTGGCCACGGTGCATCAGCGTGGGCCCGATGAAAGCTTGACGCCGACCGCCTTCCTGCTTCCCGAACCGGAGGTACACATGGGCGGACATGGACTCTATTCGACGGTGCCGGACTACCTGAAGTTCATCCGGATGTGGTTGAACCGAGGTGCCTCCGACTCCGGCGAACAGGTACTACAACCGGACACGGTCGAGTTCGCGGCTCGTAATCAGCTCGGTGACCTGAAGCTCAAAATGCTACCGGGGGTCATGCCATCGCGGTCCAATGCTGCGGAATTCTTCCCCGGCCAGTCGAAGTCCTGGGCGTTGAGCTTCATGGTCAACGACGAACCGGCGCCCACCGGTCGGCCCGCCGGCAGCTTGGCCTGGGCAGGGCTGGCCAACCTCTACTACTGGATCGATCTGAAGAACGGGATCGGCGGCTTTTGGGGCACCCAGATCTTCCCATTCGTGGACGCCCTCTCGGTCGGCGGCTACCTCGACTTCGAGACTGCAATCTACCGGGCCATGAACGGGTAACCCACGATCTGGGGTCAGCCCGGTGCAAACCCGCCGGTGGTTGACGAAGGCTGATCGCCTAGGTTGGTGTGGTGACCATTACCGCCTATGTCGCCGACTCCGCAGTAGCTCAGATGCTTTCCGGCGCAACTGACGTGGAAATTCTGACCACCGTGGACGGCTCGATTCCGGAAGGGGTCGAGCGGGCGCAGATCTATGTCCCCAAGTTCTTGGCCGGTGCACCCAAAACCGATGTGCTGGCCGCAATGCCGCAACTGGAGCTCATCCAGCTGTTGACAGCAGGTGCGGAGGTGTGGATCGGTCAGGTGTCGGCCGGTGTCACGCTGTGCACCGCGCGGGGAGCGCACGGGGCAGCCACCGCCGAGTGGGCGGTCGGCGCGCTTATTTCAGTACTTCAAGAATTTCCGCAGTTCACCCGCAATCAGCTGGTCGGGCGGTGGGACCAACACAGTGTCGACCGAGTCGAGGGTAAGGCGGTGCTGGTGGTCGGCGCCGGGGATCTCGGCCGACAGACCAAGAAACGGCTGCTCGCTTTTGGTGCCGAAGTGACCATGGTGGCGCGTACCGAACGTGAGGGGGTGCAGCCGATCTCCAATATTTCAGCCTTACTGCCCGATCATCAGGTGGTGATGCTGATGGTGCCTGTCACGGCCGAAACGGTGGGTCTGGTGGATGCGGCTTTCCTGGCGCTGATGCCGGACGGCGCGGTGTTGGTCAACGCCGCTCGTGGAGTGGTGGTGGACACCGAAGCGTTGCTGGCGGCGACGAAGTCCGGACGATTGTTGGCCGCCCTGGACGTCACCGACCCCGAACCGCTGCCGGCCGATCACCCATTGTGGACGGCGCCGGGGGTATTCATCACACCGCATATCGGCGGCTCTGCGCCGGGCGCCCATCAGCGGGCCGCACGGGTGGCGCTGGCCCAAATCGAGAAATTTGTGCAGGGCGAACAACTGCTCAACGTGGTGTCGGACCAGGGTTACTGAGCCCCCCCGTGAGCCGGGCACTGTGCCCCCCCGTGAGCCGGGCCCTGTGCCCCCGGGTGAGCCGAGCACTGTGCCCCCACTTGAGCCGAGCACTGTGCCCCAACGCGACCCGGGTGCTCTGCCGGGACGTCCGGGTGGCGCCGTCCGACCAGCCGAAGCAGCCGGCCGGCATCGTCGTCTTCGATATGGCGCAACTCGGCGGACCGCCCGCTGGAAAGATCGAATTTCAGTGATGCCAGATCAGCTCGGCGTTGAAACGGATTGGTACTCATCGTGGTGATCTGGACCCGGTTGCGACGGGCCACCAGGGTGTACCTGGACAAAATATTGCGGGACCGAACGACCAACGTATGTTCATCCAAGGCCCAGCCGGCATCTCGCGCCCTGGCCCAGCCAACGGCAGCCGGCAACGCGATGGGCAGCAGGTCCAGTGTCAGCAACCAGCCGGGGAGGGACCAACCGAAACCCCACCAGGTGATGCTGGCCCAAAGCAGGAGAAGCGAGATACTCAGGCCGAGAAGAGTTGGCACAGTGAGATAGCGGCGTTTGGCACGGCGCGGAATCGGCAGCAGTGGCTGTGGTTGCCATTCCAATTCGGGGATGGCTCGATTGATCAGGTCGGCTGCCAGCGACTGCTTCACCAAGGGAAACAGCGTTCGCTGATTTTCATCCTTGCCGGTCAACCCGGCCACTTCCACTTCGATGCTGGTGTAACCGATCATTCGGCGCGCGAACCCATCGACCAGCCGAACTGCCTGAACGCGATCCACCGCAATGCTTCCGGTGCGTTGGGAGACCAGACCGCGGCTTATTCGCAGGCGTCCTTCTTCGCGTTGCAGGGTGAAATTGGCGATTCGCAACGCTGTGAGCAGCACGCCGACTGCCGCGGAGAGCAGCACGATGACAACCAGGATGATGACCGTTCCGCGACCGCGCCCGAAGAGTTCGTGTTCCAGATAGTCCTGCCAGTTTCCTGGCAACAATTCCCGCGATCTATTCCAGACGGTGAACAGTCCGGCCACAATCAACGGGACTGAGGTCCCGGTCACGGCGGTGATCAACAGTTCTTTGGTACCAAGGGCGGCGAGCGGTTCGGTCGCTGGCTGACTCTTGGCCGCCGCCAGTTCCGGGTTCAGGTCCGCTGTGCTGGTGTGCGCGGGGGTGTTGCTGCGCAACGTATTTCGGACCGTTTCTGCTTCGGCGGCCGACAGACAGGGCAGACTCACCGCTGCTGAGTCGCCATCCCCGGGGGTCTGGATTTTCAGACCCCAGACCCCGAAGATTCGTTGGACGATGCCACGTTCGGTCTCCACCGCGGTGATCCGCCTGGCGTGAACGGTGCGTACCTTGCGGGACAGGATTCCGGATGACACCCGCAGCACCCCATCATGAATGGAATATTTGGTGCGCCACCAGGAGAGGACCGCGCCCACCACCACGAGAGCGCCGAGGGGGATCAGCAGCCAAGGCGGAAACTGCACGATGCTCAGCAGAATCAGCGGGATCATGGCGCGCAGTGTTCGGCCGGCCCCGATGATCAGATACGCCGGATGCAGCCGCTTGCCATTGATGGCCGCGACCGTGTCGGTTGTCGACTCCTCAGACGTCATCAGAGAGTCCGGCCAAGGCGGCGATCCGAATTCGGAGTTCCTCGGCTTCGGCGTGATCCAATGGCTCCAAAGTGATCTCACCCGCTGCGGTGTGGATCGAGATCTTCGCCAGTTTGAACCGAACGGCCAATGGCCCTTGGGACACGGTTAAATGTTGGACCCGGTTCATCGGCACCACCGTGCGGCGCAGGATCAACCAACCATTGCGCAGGTCCACCTCCGCTGGACTGATGGCGTACCAGAAGAGGCGGTACCGAATAGGTGGCTCCACAAGGGCGGTTCCGATCGTGATCGCGCTCAGGATCAGTGGCAGACCCCATCGAAACGCACCGGGAAGTCCGGTCCAGAAGGCCATCGCGACACTGACGGCGACGGTAAGCAGTCCCCATCCGATCAGGGCCTGCAGGCGCAGATAGGTCACCGCCCGCACCGGCAGTTGATGTCGGGTGGAGTCGCCAGGCAGGGGCCGTGGTTCAGTGGTCACCTGCCCAGGTTAATGCGCCCGATTGGCGGTGCCGTTGCGATCTGTCCTGCTGCTCTGGCCAGGCGGGCCGTGCCGACAGCATCTTTGTCAAGCAACGACGCCGATCCGTTACAGCACTCTCAGCCCGCCGGCACCACTCGGACGGCTCCGGTGGAGGCAGAGGTCGCCATGTGGGCATAGGCGCGAAGTGCCTGGGAAACAACACGATCCCGGTTCACCGGCTGCCACGGATGCTCCGAGGCCTCCATCTTGGCGCGACGATCGGCCAGCACCGCAGCCGGCACATTCAGCTGCAACAGTCTGGAGTGGATGTCGATCTCGATCTCATCGCCATCCTCGACGAGGCCGATCAGACCACCGCGGGCGGCCTCCGGGGAAATATGCCCGACAGAGATCCCGCTGGAACCGCCGGAAAAACGGCCGTCGGTGATCAACGCGCACACCCGGCCGAGTCCAAGGCCCTTGATGAACGAGGTGGGGTGCAGCATCTCCTGCATGCCGGGGCCACCGGTGGGACCTTCGTAGCGAACGACGACGACATGGCCCGGTTGGACCTTCTTTCCCAGGATCGCCTCGACAGCCTGTTCCTGGGATTCGACCACGATGGCCCGCCCGACAAAATGAAAAAGTTCCTCGTCGAAACCGGCCGTCTTGATCACGCAGCCATCCTGCGCGAGGTTGCCCTCCAGCACGGCCAAACCGCCCTCGACGGTGTACGCGTGCGCGACATCGTGGATGCAGCCACCCGCGGCATCAGTATCCAAAGTCGACCAACGATTGTCGGTGGAGAAGGCCTTGGTGGTGCGAACGCCACCAGGAGCGGCGTGGAACAACTCCAGCGCCGTTGCCGAGGCCTTGCCGCCACGCACATCCCAATCGTCGAGCCAGGAGTTGATATCGGGGGAGTGGATCGTGTGCACGGAATCATCCAGCAGCCCGCCGCGATGCAGCTCGCCAAGAATGGCCGGAATTCCGCCGGCCCAGTGGACATCCTCCATGTGATAGTCGGAGTTCGGTGAGACCTTCGACAGGCACGGCACTTTGCGGCTGATCGCGTCGATATCGGCGAGGGTGAAATCGATCTCGCCCTCGATGGCGGCGGCCAGAATGTGCAACACCGTGTTGGTGGATCCACCCATCGCAACATCCAGGGCCATCGCATTGCTGAAGGCAGCCCTATTGGCGATACTGCGGGGCAGGACGGACTCGTCATCGTTGTGGTAGTACTTTTTGGCCAGCTCGACGATCAGCGTTCCGGCCCGTAGGAACAGATCCCGGCGGGCGACATGGGTGGCAAGTGTCGAACCGTTACCGGGCAGGGACAAACCCAATGCCTCGGTCAAGCAGTTCATCGAATTGGCGGTGAACATGCCCGAGCACGACCCGCAGGTGGGACAGGCTGCCTCCTCGATCAGGTCCATGTCCTCATCGGACACCGACTCGGAGACCGAGTCCGACATAGCGGAGATCAGGTTGAGGCGCGTGCGTACCGTGCCATCCACTAGCACCGCCTTGCCGCCCTCCATCGGTCCGCCGGAGACAAAGACCGTCGGAATGTTCAGCCGCAGCGCGGC
>JBBSRY010000154.1:0-5973 GCA_038242595.1 Mycobacteriales bacterium | reverse complement strand
CTGGTGAGCCCGGCCTCTTGCAGCGGGTTGATGCTGAGAATTTTGGCGCCATTGTTCTTGGCGATCTCCAGCGCAGACAGCATCCGCGGATGATTGGTACCCGGATTCTGGCCGGCCAGAATGATCAGTTGGGCCTGATGGACGTCTTCCAGGCTGACGCTGGCTTTACCGATTCCGATGGATTCCTGCAGCGCGATACTGGTTGATTCGTGGCACATATTCGAGCAGTCGGGAAGATTGTTCGTACCCAGGGCGCGAGCAAAAAGCTGATAGCTGAAGGCGGCTTCATTCGACGCTCGGCCCGAGGTGTAGAAAATTGCCTCGTTGGGGTTGGCAAGCCCGGTCAGGGTGGAGCCGATGAGGGCAAAGGCATCATCCCAGGAAATTTCTTCGTAGTGTTCGGCCCCCGGCCGCTTGATCATCGGGTGGGTAATGCGCCCCTGTTGACCCAGCCAGTGCTCGGACTGCGAATCCAGTTCCTCGAGGGTGTACTTGGCGAAGAACTCCGGCGTGGCGCGGGTTTTCGTCGCTTCCTCTGCTACTGCTTTTGCGCCATTCTCACAGAACTCCGCCACGTGTCGATGTCCCGGGTCCGGATCTGGCCACGCGCAACTCATGCAGTCAAACCCGTCGGCTTGATTCAGCTTCAACAGGGTGCGCGCCGTGCGTGCCGGGCCCATCTGATCCAAGGCCCGTTTCATCGTGACGACCACCGCGGTCAAGCCCGCGGCATGATCTTCGGGGGCATTGATCCGGAGCTCGGTCTCAGAGTGGTTGCTGGTCCTGCTGTTGCGCGCCATCGCTGTCCTCTTTACCAATAGTGGAGACGACATAGTGGTACCCGGCCTGAACCGGACTCAACCCACGCGTGTTGGAAAACAAAACCGGTGGTGTCGCTAGGACCTCAGTCCGAAAGATCGCCGGCGGCAATCGCGTCGGCGTAGCGGCGAATATCCGGGCCCGGCTTGTAGTCGATGAATTTGTCCTTGAGCTCGTGGTTGAGAGCAGCAAAGATCGCATCCGAATCCTGTCCGCCCATCGATCCAGCCACTGAGGTGACCGCCTGCTGCAGCACTCCGTCGGCGTCGTCGAGCATTTTCGCTCGCGCTTCGTCGTTCCAGCGGACTTCGTTGATCTTCATGTAGCTGTCCTATTCGTTGAAATTTGCAGTGCTCACGTCGCTGGGGCGGTACCCAATTCGGGTCGGTGATTATCCCGATCCCGGGGTCTCGCGGCGTCAAAAAAAGTTGATCGTGTTGCGCAGCGAACCAACCAGGTACCGGCTCCGAATCACCAGTACAAGTTGTTCGACGTTGGAGGATGCGGATGGAAGACCTCGGAATTTCTCGTCAGGAACACGAGATCAACCTGAGAGCGCGGCTACGGCGACAACGCACGATGGTTAATGTTCGGTCGGCAATCGCGTCCCGCTTCGGTTCGGCAAGTGACTGGTTCCTGGACCAGGATTCGGCGGGCGCGGTGCAGGCCATTGGGCCGCACGGACTATTTCGCGACGGCCTCCACTTTTCGCCCGAAATTTCCGAAGAACAAGCCAAAGCCGTTGTGACACAGGCTCAACGCTGGATTCAGCAACAGCAGGATTATCCACCGGGTATCTGATTCCGGTGCTGGGCAGCGGCCCCGACGCCGAGCGACCCGACAGCCACAATGGCAACCCCGACCGCGGGCCGGAGCCAATGACGACCCCATTTCCCGTATTGGGAGTTACCTGCCGGCGCGGGGGAGAATACGGTTCCACTCGTGTCCTGAATCCTCTTGCCGGACAGGGCTGTCACCCTCATCAGGGGCGAGACCAGGAGGTCGAATACGCCGGGAAATAGTCGGAAACCCATGACGACGACGCCATTGGCCACACCGACGGAGATCTCCCTCTTGGGTTTGTGGGCGGCTCGAACGATGGCCCTGGCGACCTTGTCCGGCCGGTCCACCGGCGGTGGCGGCCGGCCTTCCCATCCGGTGTAGTTCGCAGCCTGGCTGTAAGCGGGAGTGTCAACACTTCCCGGTGAGATCAAGCTGATCTTGATACCTTTGGACCGGCGGGCCTCAGTTTGTAGAATCCTGGCCAAACCGTGAATGGCCCATTTGCTGGTGACGTAGGGGCCCATGAATGGCACTGCGATTTTCCCGAGCAGGGAGCCCAGCAGCACCAGATTCCCGCCATCGGCCAGTTTGAAGTGCTGTAACGCGGTTCGAGCAACGTTGGCCGTCCCGAGCAGATTGGTGGTGATGACCTGGTCGAAGACGGCGGCCGGTACCTCGTCGAAACGGCCATAGGCAACTGCAGCAGCGGCGTGGACCACGGTGTCGATTCGGTGGAAATGCTGCAATGCGGTTGCAAAGAGGGCCTCGACCTGGGTCGCGTTGCCAACATCGGTGACCACGACCAGCGCTTGGGCGCCCGAGGCGCGGCATTGAGCAGCAACCTCGTTCAAGCTTTCGGTCGATCTTGCGGCCAACACCACATTGGAGCCAGTGTTCGCAAACAATAAAGCGCTGGTCCGACCGATCCCGCTGGACGCCCCGGTGATGATGACAACCTGCTGCCCAGACCCTGCCTTGGTGGACTTCATCGGACCGGCTCACTGTACAAGGGGGTGCCGCTCAGATCGGCGTGCAGAGGCCTCATCGCTGCCACTACTGGCCCGGCTTGATGACGACTTTGATGCAACCGTCAGTCTTTTCCTGGAAAGTCTTATAAGCCGCCGGAGCCTCATCGAGTGAGACGGTGTGGGTGGTCAGATCCAGTGTGCCCAGCGGATCTGCCGGATCCTGAACCAGCGGCAGCACATCATCGATCCAACTGTGCACATTGCACTGCCCCATCCGGAGCTGAATCTGCTTGTCGAACAGGTCCATCATCGGCATTGGGTCTGCGACGCCGCCGTACACGCCACTGACCGAGACCGTCCCGCCTCGCCGCACCGAGGCGATCGAGTCGTGCAGTGCGGTGAGCCGATCAACGCCGACCTTTTCGATCAATTTTTGCGCCAACGCGTCGGGCAGCACCCCCACACTCGCCTGCGCCAGCTTTGCCACGCTCGCGCCGGGTCCACCGTGTGCCTCCATACCGACGGCGTCGATCACGGCATCGGAACCACGACCGTTGGTCATCTGCCTGATGGCATCGACGACATCGTCGGTTTCCAGCGGATCGAAGACTTCCACTCCGTGCCGCTGCGCCATGGCCCGTCGGTCAGCAACCGGATCCACCCCGATCACCCGAAGACCCAGGTGCTTGCCGATCCGAGTGGCGAACTGTCCGACCGGTCCGAGGCCGAAGACGACCAGGGAACCACCGTCGGGGGTGGCCGCATATTTCACTGCCTGCCAGGCGGTCGGAATGATGTCGGAGAGAAATAAATACTTCTCATCCGGTCCGGTCTGGTCCACCTTGATCGGACCGTAGTGCGCCTGCGGCACTCGAAGGTACTCGGCTTGACCGCCGGGAACAGAGCCATACAACGAGGTGTACCCCAACAGCGCTGCACCCTTGTTCTGGTCTCGCACCTGGGTGGTTTCGCACTGCGACTGCAAACCCTGATTGCACATGAAGCAATCTCCGCAGGAGATGTTGAATGGCACCACCACTCGGTCGCCGACGGCAATATGGGTTACGCCGGAGCCCACTTCCTCCACGATGCCCATTGGTTCGTGACCCAGGATGTCCCCGGTTTTCAGGTACGGCCCGAGCACCTCATACAGATGGAGATCTGACCCACAGACAGCAGTGGAGGTAACTCTGATGATGGCATCCGTTGGCTCCTGGATTACCGGATCGGGCACAGATTCAACCCGAACATCGCGTTTACCGTGATAGGTCAGTGCTCTCATGAGGGGCCCTTCATCATTGACTACCGAAGGCGGCAATATGTCGACCAGTAGCGTGATCTCGCCTGGCGATCTTGCCTACTGCTGGCTCCCATACCCTGATTGAAGCCGCTGAAACCAGTGCGGTGTGAACAGATCTGACGCTGGCAACGGCCTTTCCCCACTGGCAGCGAGAAGGTTTGCGGCGATCGGGCTGGGGGGTATTGACCGGCGGACCGGACGCTTCCGGCGCCTTTCCCTGCTGACCGGGTCCAACCACCCACCCACTCCCACCTCCGAAGGATCACCATGACCGATACACCGAAATCTGCCGGCATTTCAGACCCTGCGTTGTCCGACCAGGATGGACACGATTGGACCGATGAGGGCGGCGCAACGCCGCACGGGCCGGCCACCGATTCCATCGCCGATGACACTGCGGGTGCTGAGAGTGCCTACCAGTCAGCCGATCCGGGCGCATCAATATCGACAGATGAAGCCCCGCGCGGTGATGTACACCTGTTGACCAACCTGTCTTCCGGGCTCAGCTTCGAAGTGTGGGTATCACCGGGCCAGGATCTGCTCGCCTGCGCGCTGGCCGAATTGGAAAGTCATGACCTTTCCGCCGAGGTAGCAAAGGGTTTCTATCTGTCCCTGTACCCGAAGCACTGACTCACGCCGCAAACCGCCAAGGGCGAGAACTGCCAATGGTGAGAACTGCCAAGGCCGAGAACAACACCGAGGTACAAGTGAAATCTGCAGCGCTACTCATCGATGTCCGAGTGCCTCCGAATCCGGAGGGCGCCGTGCTTGTGCTGCACGGCGGGGGTGGGCGCACCGGAAATATGATGGTCAGCCCGACACAGCTCTCCGTGCTGCGGATGATCCCCATCGCCGGCCGGATTGCCCGGCGTGGGTCCGGGCGGCTGGCGGTCTACCGGCTGCTGAATTCGGTCCGCGGGTGGGATAGCAAACACACCCCGGTGCTCGACGCCCAGTGGGCGATGGGGCAGATCGCTGATCGTCTGGGCAAAGAGCTACCGGTGGGCCTGGTCGGACACTCCTTGGGTGGCCGCGCGGCGCTGCTGGCGGCCGATTCAGATCAGGTGTGCAGCGCCGTGGCGTTGGCGCCCTGGCTGGATAACAGTGATATCCGGTCCGGTCCGGTCGACAAAAAGCTGCTGATCGTACATGGCTCCCGCGACCGCATCGCCAGTGCATCCCGTGCACTGGCGGTGGCGCAGTCTCTTTCGGATAATTCTGAGGTCGGCTATATCCGGATCGAGGGTGGTAAACACGCGATGTTGCGTCATCATGCGCGCTTTGATGGTTATGCCGCCGACTTCGCGGTGGCCACCCTGTTGGGGGAGTCCGTTGGCGGGCCGGTGGCGCAGGTCCTCAACGGTCAACCTTTTATTTCGGTATAACTCCCCGACACCACTTGCGTCGATAACGCGGGAGGTTCAGGACGGGCGTGGGAGTGCGGCAATCTGCAAAACCGCCCAGGGGCTGAAAGCGTACGGTGCTGCTTGTGCGGCCGAGGTGAGGTCGTCCCATTCGGTCCACTGATATTCCATTACCTCGGCGGGGGCCGCCCGAAGCTCGGCGGAGCTGTCAACGGTGCCGGAATAGACCGGGCAGATTTCGTTCTCCCAGACGCCGCTGGCGTCGCGGGCCCGGTAGGAGAAGGTGGGCAGCACACAGGCAAGGTTGCTCACCGTGAGATTCAGCTCATCCTTCAACCGCCGGGCGATGGCGCCCTCGGTGTCCTCCTCGGGCGCAGGATGCCCACAACAGCTGTTGGTCCATACGCCTGGCCAGGTGAGCTTGGTCAGCGCCCGCCGCGTCATGAGCACTCGCCCCGCTGGATCGAAAACATAGAGCGAGAAGGCAAGATGCAGGGGTGTATTGCTGTGGTGGACCAATGACTTGCGCTCGCGGCCGATGGGCCGGCCGTCCCGGTCCAGGAGAACCACCTCACCGTCATCGGCCGGTTTGCCGGCGAGCGTTCCTTGATCAGCGGAGGCAGCAACCCCGATGTTGTCCTGCAGAGGCATCCCGGGTTTCCCTTTTCTGATCACAATCATGGCTATTTCGGTACCGATCAGAAAAATGGCGTCGGTACTGCGGTGGTACGGATTTTAG
>JBBSRY010000153.1:0-6026 GCA_038242595.1 Mycobacteriales bacterium | reverse complement strand
CGGCGACCAGGTGGTCATCGTGGCCGGCTCACCGCCCAACACCTCCGGTTCCACCAACCTGATCCGGGTGCACCGAATCGGCCAGAAAGACCACGACTGATCTGCGGGACTCGGGCTTTTTGTTGTTCGGCCGCATCACTGAACTACGGTGGACAGGTGAATCAATCACCAACCTTTGAACTGGACACCGATGGTGTCGCCCGCGGCCAGGTCGTACTGGACGCGTTGGTCAAACTCCTTGATCTGCAGCGGATCGAGGACAATATCTACCGCGGGTTCTCCCCACCGGGTGATCCGAGAGCGCGGGTCTTCGGCGGCCAGGTCGCCAGCCAGGCACTGGTCGCGGCGGGCCGGACCGTTCCGGCGGATCGGCATGTTCATTCGTTGCACTCGTACTTCCTGCGTCCGGGAGATACCAAGGCGCCCATCGTGTATGAGGTGGAGCGCACGCGCGATGGTGGTTCGTTCACCACCCGCCGCGTGTTGGCAATACAGCACGGGCAAACAATCTTCGCCCTGTCGGCCTCCTTCCAGGTGGAGGAGCCGGGGGTTGATCACGCGATGGCGGGGCCAGATGTTGCTGACCCGTTGACCCTGCCCACACTGGCCGAACGCGCTGCCGCCGCCGGTGGGAAGGGCCCGTGGTCCAAAACTCCACGGCCCTTCGACTTGCGTTACGTGACCACGCCGCCGTGGCTGGAGGGCGAGCGTGTCGGGCAACCCGGTGCGCACAGCCAGGTGTGGTTCAGGGCGGACGGCACGCTACCCGATGATGACCTGCTGCATGTGTGCCTGCTGGCCTACCTCTCGGATCTGACCCTGCTGGATGGGATTCTGGTCAACCACGGGGTCAACCCGACCGATAATCGTCTGCAAATGGCCTCGTTGGACCACGCACTGTGGTTCCATCGGCCAATTCGGGTCGATCAGTGGTTGCTCTACGACATCAGTTCGCCCAGTGCTTCCGGCGCGCGGGGGCTCGGGCTCGGACACTTCTTCGATCAACAGGGCACCTTGATTGCCACCGCCTTCCAGGAAGGACTGGTCAGACTGCGATGACCAGCTCGGCCCAACCGAGTGTGCTAATTATCGGTTCCGGATTCGGCGGCAGTGTTGCGGCGCTGCGATTGGTCGAGAAAGGCTATCGCGTCACCGTTCTCGAAGCCGGCCGCCGATTTGCCGACGACGAGTTCGCCAAGGCCCCCTGGGATTTCCGGCGATTTTTGTGGGCACCCAAGCTTGGCTGCTACGGGATTCAACGGATCCACCTGTTGCCGGACGTGATGGTGCTGGCCGGGTCCGGGGTCGGCGGCGGGTCGCTGGTCTATGCCAACACGCTGTACCCACCGGCACCGGCGTTTTACCGGAACCACGTCTGGGCCGATATCACCGACTGGGACCGTGAGCTTGCACCGTATCTGGACCAGGCGTCACGGATGCTGGGTGTCACCCGTTATCACGCGAACACACCGGCAGATCAGGTGACACGTGCGGTGGCCCAACAGATGGGTGTGGCCGATACCTTTCATCCGGCCGAAGTGGGGGTGTTCTTCGGACCGGCCGGCAAGACTGTTGCTGATCCCTATTTCGGTGGTGTCGGGCCGGCGCGGGTCGGGTGCACCGAATGCGGCGGTTGCATGACCGGTTGTCGAGTGGGCGCGAAGAACACCCTGGTGAAGAACTACCGTTATTTGGCGCAGGCCGCGGGCGCCGAAGTTCATCCGATGACCACGGTCGAAGTGCTCCTACCGCAACCCGGCGGCGGCTTCCTGGTATCCAGCCGCGCCACCGACACCGGTGAGAAGCTGTGGTGGCAGGCAGATCAGGTGATTGTGGCAGCCGGCGCGTGGGGGACCGCCCAACTGTTGCACCGCAGCAAGGCCGGTACTCTTCCCGGGCTGTCGGACGCGGTGGGAGGTCTGACTCGGACCAACTCCGAGTCCATTGTCGGCGCCAGTAGACCGAGATTCGATGCCGAACAAGATTTCTCGACCGGTATTGCGATCAGTTCATCCTTCCATCCGGATCCGGATACGCACATCGAGCCAACCCGATACGGGCGGGGATCGAATGCGATGGCTCTGCTGCAAACACTGATGACAGACGGGGACAACGGGGCACGATGGATTGCCTGGATCCGGCAGGCGGTGGGCCATCCCATGCGACTGCTCCGAACCTTCAAAACACGCCGCTGGAGCCAACGAACGATCATCGCGCTCGTCATGCAGACCAGGGATAATTCGATCACCACCTCGCTGCGGCAGCGGACCGGCATCGGGCGAGTACTCGGCCGGACCCGGATGATCTCCGGTCCCGGCCAGGGGGAGCCCAACCCGAGTTGGATTCCTCAGGGTAACCAGGCAACTCGGCTGATGGCTCAGGAGATCGGCGGTCAGGCCGGCGGCACCTGGGGTGAGGTATTCGACATCCCCATCACCGCACACTTTCTCGGCGGCGCAGTCATTGGTGACATACCCGCAACGTCTGTCATCGATCCCTATCACCGGGTACATGGCTACCCGACCCTGCACGTGATGGACGGCGCGGCGATCCCGGCCAATCCCGGTGTCAACCCATCCCTGACTATCACCGCCCTGGCCGAAAGAGCCTGCGCGCTCTGGCCCAACGCCGGTGACGCCGATCCGCGCCCATTGCCGGGGGAGCAATACCGAGACCTCGCGCCGGTGCCGCCGCGCTCACCTGCGGTACCAAAATCAGTCCCCACCGCGCTCAATCTCGTTCCAAAGCCCGTCCGGTCATGACCGCCGCTGCCGATGACCGTGATTGGCGGTCGCGGGCAGCTGCTGCGGAGAAGGCGACCATTTCTCGCCAGTTACGAGGGTTGACGCCCGGTGCGGCAATCGGCGTGGTGGGGTGGCCGGCCGGTGTGCAGGATCGGCTCTTCTGGCGATGGCATTACTGGTGGCAGGCACACCTGTTGGATTGCCTGATCGATGCCCAGCTGCGCGACCCCGGCCGGCGGCGGCTGGTTCAGATTCGACATCTCATCCGAGGTATTCTGCTGCGCAACGGGTTTCACTGGACCAACAGTTACTTTGATGACATTTCCTGGTTCGGCCTGGCAATTCAACGCGCTGAGAAATTTGACCTGATCAAGCCATCGGCGGCGGTGCCGAAGATCCTCGCCCGTCTCCACACCGGTTGGAACCCAGCCCGGGGTGGTGGAATTTCGTGGAACACCCGCGGCGACTATTTCAACGTGCCAACGAACGGCCCGGCCGGAATCCTGTACGCCAGGGCCGGTCTGATGCAGCGGGCCCTGGAAGTTGACCAGTGGCTGCTGCAGCGACTTCTCGACCCGGAAACCGGGTTGTTCTTCGATGGTGTCGGCGCAGATGAAGCTGCCATTCTCAACCGGGATATCTACACCTACTGCCAGGGGGTGGTGACTGGACTCCAGGTCGAATTGATCGCGCTGCGGGTCAGGGAGCCGCGGGCGGTACGCGAGTTGATCCGCGCGGTGGCCGATCACCTGAGTGTCGATGGTGTTCTGATCGGCCACGGCGGTGGGAACGGTGGATTGTTCGCCGGCATCACCGTTCGCTACCTGGCGCTAGCCGCCAACGAGTTGTTCCAACGAGATCGCGAGACTGCTCTCTTTGCCAGAGACTTGGTACTGGCCTGCGCCGAAGCGGTCTGGGCCGGCCGCCGAGTGTTGGCCGATGGACCATTGTTCGCTGCGGAGTGGTCCCTCCCGGCCGGCGCGGTGAGCCGCCGTGGTCGTGGTCGCAAGACCAAGGACGGCGCCGAGTCCTCGCGGCAGCCGGAGCGGGATCTTTCTGTCCAGTTGGGGGCCTGGATGACCCTGGAGGCCGCAGCGTCGCTCCGCATCTGAACGGCCCTGATCAACGCCCGATTCCATGGGCGGTGTCAGAGGCAGGAGGCTTGTATTTCCTGGACAGCCCCCAAAACGTTCCCGCGGGAACGCAATATCGGACGTTTCCGCGGAAGCGCCGCGACGTGTTCCCGCAGAAGCAGCGAAGCGCGCACGTGCATTTTCCGAATGCTCCGAGCCAACTCTTGTGCCCCACAAGCGCAGATGAAAATGCACTCGGCTGGTCCGGGTGAGATCAGTCCGCGAGCGAAGCCACCACGGTGGCGTACAGCCGCTGGATATGCGCAAGGGTGGTTGTCGGGGCACCGATTGCCACCCGGATGACGGCCTGCCCGCCGACTACGGTGTGCGAAAGGTACGCCGACCCGCCATCATTGATTCGCTGCATCAGCGCCAAAGTCTTGGCGGAAGTGTCGTCAGCAGCCTGCCCACCCGCGCCACCACCCGACTCACCCGGCACGGCGGCGAGACGGAAGCAAATCAACGAAAGACTCTGATGGGTCACCACAAACCGGGAGTCAGCGCGCAGCAGCGTGGCCAACGAGGATGCCAGTTCCACTCCGGAGCGAATGTGCTCGGCCAACCCTGTCGGGCCGTAATGGCGCATCACCGCCCAGACTTTGAGCGCCCGAAACCGGCGACCGAGTTGAATGTGCCAGTCGCGATAGTCGATAACGGCTCCGGCATCGGATTCAGCGGTTCGCAGGTACTCCGGATTCTCCGCCAGTGCCTGGGTGAGGCTGCGCCGGTCGGCAACATAGAAGGCGTCGCAATCGAAGTTGGTGAGCAACCACTTGTGTGGATTCGTGGCGTAGGAATCAGCCAATTCCAGACCGTCGTTCAGCATTGCTCGATGCTCTTCGGCGGCCGCCGCGACACCGGCCCAAGCCGCATCCACGTGTAACCAGGCGCCGCATTCCGAGGCCACCGCGGCGATGTTCCGGGTGTTGTCAACGGCGCCGGTTCCGGTGGTGCCGACTGCGGAAACTATCATTGCCGGAACCGCACCGGCAGCAATATCGGCAACCACGGCGATGGTCAGCGCTTCGACATCCATCGGGCCACCGGGGTATTGCGTAGCGATCTTGCGCAGGTTCGAGGCTCCCACGCCGGCGACGGTGACTGCTTTGGCCACCGATGAATGTGCCTGTTCAGAGCAGTACACCGTGTACCGACGGTCGAAGCCGGTGGCGCGAATGACGCCATTACTGGCCCGGTGCAGCGCCGCCACCAAGGCGGTCAGCACGGCGGTCGAAGCGGTGTCCTGGATGACGCCCCCACCGGCGCCGGCGGAGCGAAAACGCGTTGGCAGGTCGAGAATCTCGGCCAGCCAATCCATCACACGGGTTTCGACCTCGGTGGCCGCCGGACTGGTCGCCCAGACCATGCCCTGCACACCGAGTCCGGAGGCGATCAGATCCCCCAGTATGGCCGGGCCGGACGCATTGGCCGGAAAGTAGGCGTAAAAGTCGGGATGCTGCCAGTGCGTGATGCCGGGCATCACGGTGGTGTCGATATCGGCCAGTAAGGCGGTGATCGACTCGCCCCCGGCCGGGGCCGAGGTGGGCAACCCAGCAGCAATCTGACCGGGAGCCACCATCGATCGGACCGGGAACTTCGCTACCTCGTCCTGGTACCGACTGATCCAGTCGATGACGGCGTAGCCCTGTTGACGAAATTCTTCCGGAGTCAGGTGGATGCCCATGCTGCACCACGTTAGTTGATTTGTCTTGCCCCAAATCCTTTGACCTTGTGCCGGTTTCCGCACCTGCGCACAGAGCACCATCGGCGGCGGCCACCGCGTGAAAGATCCACAATGAGTCGGTGCGGGTTGCACCCGACACCCCTTGACCATTGATCACGTCACTACTATCTCGGTGACATGAGCGACTTTCCAGATTTCCAGGTCACCTTCGACGCCCAGGATCCGCACGCCCAGGCCGAGTTCTGGTCTGCGGCGCTTGACTATGAGGTGGAGGACAACTCGCAGCGGGTCCAGGCACTACTCGACGCTGGGCATCTGGGCAGCGCTGATGTTGTTCAGACCAAATATGGACTTGCCTTCGCCGAGATCGCGGCCTGCGTGGATCGCCGGGCCTCCAGGCCACGGTTGTTTTTCCAGCGGGTCCCCGAGAGCAAGATGATCAAAAACCGGTTGCACCTGGACCTG
>JBBSRY010000152.1:0-6036 GCA_038242595.1 Mycobacteriales bacterium | reverse complement strand
CGGGTGTGGTTCCGATGAGTTCGGCTTCACCGCCGCCGGCGGCCAATCGCCACAGGGCAGGTACCGGATCGTCATCCGCTTTCGCTGTCGGGTCCGGCCGGGCAGCGGTAAAAATCAGGTCTCCACTGTGGGTGAAAGTGGCGCCAGACTCCCCCTTTGCTCCCCGGGTCAACCGGTGCGCGGGCTTCTCACCGCTCGGATCGATCTCCCAGAGCGCGGTTCGATAGGCGGTTGATTCCGTGTCCAGGGTGGCCACGCCGGTGACGAGGCGTTCGCCATCACGGGACAGCGTCAGCCCGGTCAACCGAGGCAGCGCAATATAGGCATCCAGGTCATGGAACGGCTTGTCGGACTTGGCTGGGCCGGCGGCATCGGCAGCATCGGCAGCCTGGACAAGATCGGCATCAATTTCGGCGGGTTGATTGGCTTTGGTCACTCGTCCGTCCTATCAGAACCCTCCGACAATCACTCGTCCGGGCCAGCAGGAGCCAGCACCGCGCCCCGGGCATCGCTTCGGTATCTGCGTGACGTCCCCCGTATTTCCTTCTCACTCATGACGGCGCCCACAGTGCCCACACGCTTCCCTGCTCGTAGAGCATTACTTTTCGGCGCGCCTGAGGCGAGCCCTGGGCGGGCACCGTTAGATTGCAGAAGGTGACATTTGTCGTCGGGACTTCAGCAGTGCTGGGCCTTGAGGTCCGGGAGGAGAAACCATGCGCGCGTTAAGGGTGCTCGGTATGGCCGAGGACGGCGCGAATTTGGTGTGCGAAGAACCCGAATCCGGCGATCAGTATGCAATTCCTGCAGACGAACGGCTGCGCGCCGCGGCCCGCGGGGATGTCAGTCGACTCGGCCAACTGGAGATCGAAATGGAACCGCAGCTTCGTCCCAGGGAAATCCAGGCCAAGGTTCGCGCCGGTGCTTCCATCGAACAAGTGGCCGCCCTGGCCGTCTGCGACCCGGTCAGAGTTGAGCGATTCGCCTACCCCGTCCTGATGGAGCGCAGTGCGATCGCCGACCAGGCCCGCCAAGCCCGCCCCATCACCGGTGGCGTTCTGGCCGACCGCAGTATCGAGGCGATGGTGACGGAGATTCTGCACACCCGTGGCCATTCAGGCCCGCTGAGCTGGGATGCCTATAAAGAAGAGGGTGCCGGCTGGATGCTTGCGCTCAACTGGACGGTCGGACGCAGTGACAACTCGGCCCGCTGGAGCTTTACCCCCGGTAACGGCGGCGGATCCGTGGTAGCCGCGGACGAGAGCGCGAACGAATTAATGGATCCTGCACCGCGCCCATTGCGCACGGTCCGCGACGCAATGAACGAAGAAAATCCGGCCCCCAAACCCACCCTGAATCCGCTGGTTCTCACCACAGAGCCAGCAAGGGTGCCGGCTCCCTCGGCACTGTTGGAAGAGGCAGCTGAGAAGTCCGATAGTCGTTCCCACCACCCAACGGCCGGTAAGTCCGGACGTCCCTCTGCGGGGCAGATGTCCGCCGCGCTCACCCGGGCATCAGTGCAGGCACCGACCAAAGCTGCAGCGCCGGAAGTTGCACCGCCGCCAGCAGCCAAGGCACCAGGAACACCCGCACCCCAGACCCTCAAGTCAGGCAAGCGCCCGACTCGTCCGGCTATGCCGTCGTGGGAAGATGTTCTGCTCGGGGTCCGCTCCTCTAACCGCTGACGGTAGGGCCGCCGGTAAACGAATTGAGGACTGTCGGCCATTCCACGTAGCCTCAAATGGTTATGGCAAATGCAGCACCGCGCACCGGCGGCACCACAGTTACTGAACCCGAAACTTCTGAATTTCCAGAACGGGCCGATCGTCCGCTTTCTGAGAGTCCCGGTCCGGCTATTGTCGGCGTAGAATTTCCCGAGCCCACCACCATCGCCAGCCTGAAACGGCTCATCCCCTATATCCGTCCGGCGGTACCCTCGCTGGCCGGCTCGGCCGTCACCGCGTTG
Organism: Mycobacteriales bacterium; assembly: GCA_038242595.1. Taxonomy (GTDB): domain Bacteria; phylum Actinomycetota; class Actinomycetes; order Mycobacteriales; family Nakamurellaceae; genus Nakamurella. Next base: position 4,073 of record JBBSRY010000152.1, on the reverse strand, counting down.
ATCGCCACCATTTGCGGATTGTTGATCCCGCTGGTCATCCAGCAGATCATCGATGGACCGATCTTGAACAAGGACCTCGGTGGGTTGTGGGCACCGGGTGCGCTGATCATCGGGCTTGGCATTCTCGAGGGAGCGCTCTTCGGCGTACGCCGTCTGCTGGCCACGCGCCCGACCATGCAGATCGAGGCCACGATGCGGGCCGACATCTATCACCGTCTGCAAGAACTACCGATTGCCTTCCACGATCGCTGGTCCTCCGGCCAACTCTTGTCTCGCGCCGTCTCCGACCTGGCCACCATCCGCCGGTTCATTGCTTTCTGCCTGGTGTTCTTGATCGTCAATCTCGGCACCTTTGTTGTCGGGGTGATCATCCTGCTGAACCTGGCCTGGCAACTGGGCTTGATCTTCGTCGGTCTGGCGCTGCCGTTGGTGGTGCTGTGTTTCCTCTACGAAGTGAAGTACCAGGTGCTGGCGCGCCGCAGTCAGGATCAGGTGGGCGATCTGGCCACCACCGTCGAGGAGTCCGTTCTCGGCATCCGGATCCTAAAGTCTTTCGGTCGATCTGCTCACATCGGCCGGTCATTTCTGGCCCAGGCCGGCGAACTTCGCACCACCGAAATGGCCAAAGTGCGGGTCATTGCCGTGCTGTGGTCGGTGATCACCCTGCTTCCGGAAATCGCCATCGGCCTGGCGCTGTTCTTCGGTGTCCAGATGATCGCCGACGGGACACTGACTGCCGGTACCCTGGTTGCCTTCTTCTCCATTGCCGTCATGCTGCGCTGGCCGGTGGACTCCATCGGATGGTTGCTGGCCATGACCAATGACGCTGCTGCGGCCTCGGCGAGATTCTTCGAGGTGATGGATTCGGAGGTTACGGTGACATCCCCCGTCGCGCCGAAACCATTGCCCGCCAAAAGCGCCACCTCTGGCGAAGTAAGTTTCCGGGATGTCCACTTCCGGTTTGCCGACGCGCAGGATCATCGACCGGACCTTCTCCGTGGGATCAATCTGCACCTGCGGTCCGGCCAGACGGTTGCCATTGTCGGCGGCACCGGATCGGGTAAGACGACACTGAGCTCGCTGGTCAACCGAATGTACGACATCACCGGCGGACAGATTCTGATCGACGGAGTCGACATCCGCGATCTGTCGCTGTCGGATCTGCGGTCCGCTGTTTCAGTTGCCTTCGAGGAACCCACCCTGTTCTCGGCCAGTGTTCGCGAGAATGTGACACTGGGCCGCCCGGAAAGCACCGAAGCCGATGTATTGCAAGCCATCTCGGTCGCACAGGCTGACTTCGTCCACGAGTTACCGTGGGGTTTGGACACCCGCATCGGCGAGCAGGGCATGAGCCTGTCCGGAGGGCAACGCCAGCGACTTGCATTGGCCAGAGCAGTGGTCGGCAGTCCACGGGTGCTGGTTCTGGATGATCCGTTGTCCGCGCTCGACATCCACACTGAGGCAGCGGTCGAGTCCGCCCTACGCAATGTTTTGCGGAGCACCACCGCACTGATGATTGCCCATCGCGCCTCGACGGTCATGATGGCCGACCAGGTGGCGTTGCTGGCTGATGGCCGGATCGCTGCGATCGGTACCCACTCGCAGTTGTTGGCCACCGTGCCGGCCTATCGAGATCTGTTGAGCACCTTGGACCACCAAGACGATGAGGACGCCGTGGTAACTGACCCGTCGGTCAGGTTTGTCAAGACCGAGGTGGCACGATGAGCGCCGAAATCTCAACTCAGGATGACCTCAACGACGACTCCTCCTGGCGGGGAGTGGCCACCGAGGACACCGCTTCAGAGGACCTGAGCCACGAGGTTGGAGTCCGCCTGCAGTCACGCTCCCGGCGACTGCTCCGATCGTTGCTTGCGCCGCACCGCAAGCTGGTCTTCGCGGTGCTGCTGGTCGTCATCGCCGAGCAGGCCGCTGCGTTGGCCGGCCCCCTGTTGATCGCCTACAGCATCGATACGGCAGTACCCGAGCTGATCGACGGCAACCGCGGTCCACTCACCTTCGCGCTTCTGGGGTATCTGACTGCCGGCAGCGCCAGCGCGTTGTGTCGCGCCCTCTTCACGCGAATATCGGGCCGTATCTCTCAGGACCTATTGCTGGACCTGCGCGGTCGAGTTTTCGACCACTCACAGACTTTGAGCCTTTCGTTCCACGAGAAGTACACCTCGGGCAAGGTTATCTCTCGCATGACCAGTGACCTGGACACTTTGGCCGATCTGCTCGGCGACGGCCTGGACGGGCTGATCTCGGGAATCCTGTCTGTGGTGGTGATGTCGGCTGCTCTTGTGTGGCTGGATTTGCCGCTGGGATTGGTCGCACTGTGTGCGTTCCTACCGATGTTCTTCTTGACGCGCTGGTTTCAGCGGCGCTCGATGACGATCTACCGTAAGACCAGAACAGCAATCGCGTCCCTGATTGTGCAGTTCGCCGAGACGATGAACGGCCTGCGCGCGGTCCTTGCCTTCCGTCGTGAATCACGCAACGAGAAGATCTTCAAGGTAGAGAACGATTCCTACGCCAAATCCAACGGCGATGGACTTATCACCTTGGCCATCTACACACCCGGGGTACGACTGATCGGCAATCTGACCTTGGCGGTCGTCATCATCTTCGGGGCGGCAAGGGTCATCGATGGACACACCGAGATCGGTATCCTGGCAGCATTTTTACTGTACCTGCGCCGAATGTATGACCCGCTGGACGACCTGGCAATGTTCTACAACAGCTTTCAGGCCGCCTCGGCTGCGTTGGAAAAGCTGTCCGGACTCTTGGAAGAAGTACCCCACGTTCGGGAACCCGCATTGCCGAAGGCGCTGGGCGAACCGCAGGGGTGGGTGCAGTTCAGCAAAACCCGGTTCTCCTACCTGAAACCCACTGAGTCAGCCCCCGGTGTCGAGATACTTCCCGAGTTCGATCTCGAGTTGCCGGCCGGCCAGACGGTCGCGATCGTCGGCGCCACCGGAGCCGGAAAGTCAACGGTGGCAAAGTTGTTGGCCAGGTTCTACGACCCCACCCATGGGACCGTGAGTTTGGATGGAATCGACCTGCGCGACCTGACCACCGTTGACTTGCGACGCGGCATTGTCATGGTGACCCAGGAGTCTTTTCTGTTCTCCGGTTCGGTGGCCGACAATATCGCGCTGGGTAAACCGACCGCGACACGCGAGGAGATCGAGGACGCGGCCGAACAGATCGGTGCCGCGACTTTTATCAGATCCCTGCCAGCGGGTTTCGATACCGATGTGCGGAAACGGGGCGGCCGACTCTCGGCCGGTCAACGCCAATTGGTCGCCTTCGCCCGAGCTTTTTTGGCCGATCCAGCTGTACTGATTCTGGATGAGGCAACGGCATCATTGGACATCCCGAGCGAGCGGGCCGTGCAGGCAGCACTGCAGCGGGTGTTGCACGGTAGGACGGCAGTGATTATCGCGCACCGGCTTTCGACGGTCGCGATCGCGGATCGGGTGCTGGTGATGGAACACGGGCGAATCATCGAGGATGGAATTCCGGATGCATTGATCGGTGGGTCAGGGCATTTCGCCGGTCTGCACACCGCTTGGAAGGACTCCCTGGTCTGACCTGCTGATGGGTCGCCCTTGTCGTTGTTCGAAGGCATTTCGTCTCGTCGAGCGCTACCTGTGCATCTTCCGCTGCGGAACATCCCTGTTGGACTTCGGTGCGTGTATTCGAGCTATGCACGCACCCAGTCGCTCATTACTCGCTTCAGTTGGCTATCGGCGCAGTCGAGACCCTCATGCACCGCACACCAAAAGCGTTTCCGCGGAAGCGCGGAAGCGTTAGTCGTTGGTCACGCAAGGTCGAGACCGGTTTGAGCCACCATGCGAAATGTTTCCGCGGAAGCATTCCGTCGTCGGTCGAGCAACCTCAAGACCACCACGGATCACCATGCGAAATGTTTCCGCGGAAGCGCCAAACAGTACGACTCCGTCGAAATCGAAGTGCGGCGTAGGTGCATATTCCGAACGCGGAGCCGACTGACCAACCCACCTATAGCGTGGATGAAAATGCACACCGGGGTCGAGCCTCAGCGGCCCTCG
>JBBSRY010000151.1:0-6037 GCA_038242595.1 Mycobacteriales bacterium | reverse complement strand
TTTCTTGGTGGCGGCGCCGATCCAACTACTTGCCGCGTCAATTTCGATGACAAATCTTTCGGTTCCACCGTTTTCAGCCGCTCCACTCGATTGTGGCCAATTACCCTCGGCGTCGGTGGCTCCCCACCAGCGGGATACCTCCGGGGTACGCAGAATCTCGATGAGCACTTCGCGATCAGCTTCTATTGCCGGTCGAAGGGTCACCGCGACGGTGTCGCAGTTGTTGTCAGAGTTCAACTCACCGGAAGGCATGAGTTCACGGTAGCCGTTCCGAGCCCGCCGAGATTCCCCTGCGGCCGACGCCGGAGGCAAGTCGGGCTCGTCCCCACCGAAGCCGGTGGGTGAAGCTACTTCACCGAACCGGACATCAATCCGCTGACAAAGTACTTGCCCAGGATGATGTAAACCAGCAGCGTTGGCAGCGAGGTGATCAGGGCGCCGGCCATACTCGAGGAGAAGTCGGGATTTTGACCACCGGCCAACTCGTTGAGTGCGTAGGTTGCCGGACCCGTTTGCCTGGTAGAGAGGAATAACGCAAAGAGAAAATCGTTCCAAGCCGAGGTGAATTGCCAGATGAGAGTCACCACAAATGCTGGAATAGAAACCGGAAGCACGATCGACCAGTAGGTGCGAAGCATGCCGGAGCCGTCGACTTTGGCCGCTTCCAGGATTTCGTTGGGCACGGCGGTCGTGTAGTAGTTCCGGAAGATCAGCGTGCAGATCGGGATCCCGTAGACGATATGAGCCAGGATCAACGTCGCCGGCCCCTTCGGCAACCCGACATTATTGTTCAGGTCGAGCATGACGCCCTGCAGCGGAATCATGATCGACTGGTAGGGAATGAACATCCCGAACAGGAACAACGTGAAGATGATGTTGGCACCGGGGAAGACCCACTTGGAGAAGACAAAGCCATTCATCGAGCCCAGGATCGAAGAGACCGCCGAGGCAACAACGGCGATCAGCAGCGATCGGCCCATCGGAGCGGCCAGCGCATTCCACGCCTTGCTCCACCCCTCGAGAGACCAGGTACTCGGCACCGCCCAGGCGCTCTGCGGGTTGATGTTCGCGTTGGATTTGAAGCTGGTCACGATCAACACGTACATCGGAACGAACACTATGATGACGAAGATGATCAGCAGGCCGTACTTCACGGTCCGCGAAAGTGGGGTTCCCTCTCTACTTTTGCTGAACTTGTGAATCTTCACCGGTTTGCCGGGCTTGGCCCCGGGTGCCGGCGCCGGCGGCAGCGCTGTCGTCGTCATGAGGTCCTCTTTTCGACTCTGGCCGAGTAAATCAGGTACGGCACAACTACTATCGCGACGATGAGCAACAGCAAGGTGGCGTTGGTCGCGGCAAGCGCCGGATTGTTTTTGGAAAAGAGCTGGGTCCACATCAAGGTGGCCGGAACCGAGGCGGTGTAGGAATTCTGCCCGGCGATGGAGTAGATCAGGTCGAACATCTTCATCGACATATGACCGACGATGATCAGGGCGGAAAGGGCAACCGGGGAAAGTTGCGGAAAAACAATGAACCGATAGACCTTGAATTCGCTGGCACCATCCATCCGGGCAGCTTCGCGCTGGTCTTCCGAGATCCCTCGGAAGCCGGCCAGGAACAGCGCCATCACGTAACCGGCCAGTTGCCAGATCGCCGGGATGGCCATTGCGGCCATATTCCACGACGAGTTGGATGACCACCAGGAGTTTTGCAGACCATCCAGTCCCAGTTGCTGGAACAGCTGGTTGAAACCGTTCGCCTGCTCACCCTGCTGTGGCGAGAGCAGCCATTTCCACACCACACCGGCCGCGATGAATGAAATGGCCATCGGGAACAGATACACCGAGCGGAAGAATCCCTCAGCGGTGACGCCCTTTTCCAGCAGCAGGGCCCACAGCAGTCCAAAGATCATGGTGCCACCGATGAACACCAGCGACATTACGAACAAATTCCACAGCGCGTGTTGAAAATCGCCGTCGCCCAACAGCTTCCCGTAATTGTCCAATCCGACGTTCTCGATAACGGCCTTGGGATTTCGGTTGTACTGGTCTGTCAGTGACGTTTGCACGTTCTCGATGATGAACCAGTAGACAAAGAAGCCGATCAACGCGATCGAGGGTAGGACGAGAAAAAGTCCCGGCAGCCAGGATTTCACTTTCGTCATCGGTAACCGCTTTCTGCAGGGGAAACAGCGGGGTAATACGACACTGCCTCGGCGAGAAGGTCTCTCGCCGAGGCAGTGTTCGTCACGGGGGTGTTAGCGCAAGCCGGGTGGCTTGATCAGTTGCCGTTGTTCTGCGCTGCTGTGACCAGGTCAGACTGCAGGGTGGCGACATCCTTGGATCCGTAGAACTTGGAAACGGCAGTTCCGAAATCGGCGCCCCAGGACTGCGAGACCGCAGCTCCGTGAGCAATCGAGGAAACAATGATGTCCTTAGCGAAGGATTCCAGTGCTGTCTGCTGGTAGGCCGGGTAGTCAGCGGCGACCGCATCGGTGCGGGCCGGGATGGATCCCTTTGCCAAGTTGAACGCCTTCTGCCCCTCGGCCGAGCCGATGGCGTTGAGCCAGTCCTTGGCGCCTTCTGCATTCTTGGCGCCAACGGGGAGGGTGAAGGAGTCGGCCAGGAAGTCGAAGACACCGTCGGTTCCCGGAACCGGGAAGTAGGTGTAGTCGGTTCCGTCGACGCTGCCTGCAGCGTTGAACTGGGCAACGGCCCAGTCACCCATGACGTTGTATGCAGCGTCGCCGGCGATGACGGCGTCGATTGCGGCCGGCCAGTCATCACCATCGGCTGCGGTGTTGGTGTACGTCAGCAGAGTGGCGAAATCGTTCAGGGCGGTGGTTACTTCGGCGCCGGACCAGTCGGTGGCGCCGTCGAAGAGACCGTTGTATCCCTCAACGCCAAGATCTGCGAGCAACACTGTTTCCAGCAGCTGAACCTGGGTCCAGGTGCCACCAATGGTCAGCGGGGTGGCAACGCCTGAGGCCTTGACCTTCTCCAGGTCGGCGATCCACGCGGTGATATCGGCCGGAACCTCGGTGATACCGGCAGCTTCGAGGACCTTCGGGTTGGCCCAGACGACGTTCGCGCGGTGAACGTTGGACGGCACCGAGTAAATTTCGCCGTCCACGGTCAGCCGGTCCAGCAGGGACTGCGGGAAAGTGTCGGCTCCGCCGAGTCCGTTGATGATGTCGGTGACCGGTTCGATCTGGCCATTGTTGATGTAGTCGGTCAGTTCTGCGCCGGCGTGCCCCTGGAACGTCGAAGGTGGATCCTGGTTCTGCAGGCGAGCGGCCAACGCTGCCTTGGCGTTAGATCCTGCTCCACCGGCCACTGCGCCGTTGACAAATACGTCATTGGGGTACTGCTCCTCGAAAACCTCGACAAGGGCGTCCAGTCCGTCCTTTTCAGAACCCGCCGCCCACCAGGTGAACACCTCGACATCGCCGCCGGCACCGCCGTTACCGACCTCGCCGCCGGTAGCGGCTGGTTCAGTACCCGCTTCGGCGCCGGCCTCTGTTCCGGCGTCGGTCATTGCCTGGCTATCTGCAGCACTGGTGCCCGGAGCTGCAGCACTGGAGCTGGTGTCAGCATCATCGCTGCTACCGCAGGCGGTCAGCAGCAAGGTGGCTGCAGCCAAACCGGCGATCAAGGGATTTCGACGCATGGGGCGCTTCCTCTACTGGGTGGTGGGTACCTGGTGATGTGGTACCTGGCGGTGGGATGACTGGTGGTTGGTGAACGGTGGTGGGTGAACGGTGCTGTTTAAACACCGAGGCAATGCTGTCATTGAGATCCGCGGCGACTCCGCCGGAAATCCGATTTCAAGACACCGCTCTGTGTTCTGGTTGTCGTTCTGGGTTTTCGTTCTGGGTTCTTCGTGCTGAATTCTGCGTTCGAGGTTCTTCAATTCCTGCTCGTTATTTTGACTAAAGCCCGACTAAATGGCAAGTCGAGATCGCCTTTGTTATCAATTCTCAACACAATCACTCGAAGGCCCCGCAGAGCCCCTCACCTACGGGTGTCGGGTCGGGACCCAAATGGGCCGCCTGAGCGGGCTCTCGTGCGCGTTTGGGATTCTCGATGAGTTTGTGCAGAGCCACGCTACTTCCTCAAATCCAACATTTACCACCACTGGCAATGTTCGTTCGTCGTATCCCACATCCCCGCTCGCTTGAAATCGCGGCAAATCGGGGGTAACTACGTGAACGAATAAGCTCTGGGTGCCGGTGTGCGCCTTAAAATTTGGCGCCACCGGGGTATCAACCGCTCACTGGGTGCGATATCCGTGCACAGTTTACGTATAATAAGGGCGCGCTTGCCAGTAATTACCGCTATTGACAACATAAATCGGTCAGTCCGTCATTACCTCGGCGCCTTCGCGTCGGCGTCCCACCTTGGAGGTTTGTTGATGGTTGACCACACCGGATGCTCGCCGCCGGCCGGTCACCACACTCGCACCTCACCGCTGCGGGAAATCACTCGCAACCTTGTGATCAGAGAGTTCACCGTTGCCGGCCCGATCAGCCAAACCGAACTCGCAGCGCGCACCAAGCTGTCGCGGGCAACTGTCGCATCCGTCGTGGCCGATCTGCTCGACGAGTCGATAATCGTTCACTACCATGAGGATTCGAACTCGCCACCGTTGACCGCTGTCGCCCCGCCCGGACGCGGCCGACCTCCGAGACTGCTGCAGATCAGACCTGACTCCGGTTTCGTTGCCGGAATTGACTTCGGCCACACCCATCTCGCAATCGCGCTCTCCGATATGTCTGGCCGGATCCTGGCCGAGTCCAGGGTTGATGTCGATGTCGACCCGTCCGCGTCGTCCGCCTTGGGAACTGCGGCCGATATGTTGCAGGAGATGGTTGGCGCCCAGGGGGCGGGGCAGCCGGCAGCGGTAGTGATGGGCATTCCCGGACCGATCGACCTGATCACCGGAGTGCTCCGATCGGGCACCCTGCTCCCCGGCTGGGTGGGGATTCGTCCCGCTGCCGTGTTCGGCAAGCTGATCAATCTGCCCGTCACCGTTGAGAACGATGCCAATCTCGGAGCCCTCGGCGAGATGAGCTTCGGAGCAGCCACCGGCGCCACCGACTTTCTTTACGTCAAGGTGAGTTCGGGTATCGGCGCCGGTGTGGTGATCAACGGCCGCATCTATCGCGGGGCCAGAGGAACTGCCGGCGAGATCGGCCATGTGCAGGTGCGCGAGGATGGCGCACTGTGCCGGTGTGGCAGTCGCGGTTGCCTGGAAACAGTTTCCTCCACTGATGCGGCTTTGAGCGAACTCGGAAATGCCAGAAGGCAACAGGTCTCGGTAGAGCAGGCCCGAGGTCTGATCCGGGCCGGCGATCCCGGCGCAATTCGTCTGGTCACCGATATGGGCACCGCGATCGGCCGAGTCATCGCTGCGGTTTCGGCCAATTTGGATCCAGAGTTGGTCGTCGTTGGCGGTGCAATTGTCGACGATCCCGGCCCACTGCTGGACGGGATTGCGGTGGCGGTTCGTCGATACACCCAGCCATATGTATCGGACACGCTGCGAGTTGTCGGCGGCACCCTTGGGTCCAGGGCCGGCGTGCTCGGCGCGCTGGCCCAGGCAATTGCCAACGCTCGCGAGCTGACCGGTCCCACCCGGGTACCGAACTGATAACTGTTACCGGCCAACACTACCCGAGGACCGCTACTGAACGCCAGGAACAATGGCTAACTCATTCGTCTTCCGGTGGTAGCCCGATCGATCAACACCGTCGGCACCTCTATCGACACCGGCTCACCACGGCCGCCGTCGGCTATCAATTTGAGCAGCAGCTCCGCGGCCAATTCACCCTGCCGACGCACTGGCTGCGCCACGGTGGTCAACCCGAACAAGTAGGACAGATCATGATCATCAACACCGACGACCGAGAACTGACCTGGCACCGAAACTCCGTGTGCGGCAGCGCGATGCAGCATCCCCATGGCAATCTCGTCGGAGGCACAAACCACGGCGGTCGGTTGTTCGGAGAGTTTCCAGAGCAATTCGAAAGCCAATT
>JBBSRY010000150.1:0-6055 GCA_038242595.1 Mycobacteriales bacterium | reverse complement strand
GCCCCGAATCGTTCAGGCAGCGAGCTTGGGTCGGTCCTCCGGGCGCGGATAGTCAGATTTTGTCCGTGGCTGCAGCTCCAAGATGAGCATCGCAATCAACATCAGGCCACCACCAATGGCGATCCGCACGGTGAATGGCTCGTGCAGGAAAGAAATAGCAAGTCCGGCTGCCCACACCGGTTCGGTGGACATGATGATCGCGGCCCGGGAAGCGGCCAGATGTGCCTGCGCCCAGGACTGCACGATCATCGCCAGCGCTCCGGAAATCAGCGCCATGTAGATGACGGCCGCCCAGTCAGCGCCGCCCGATGGCAGCGATATTCCTCCGGGCGCAGCGAACAGCTCACTGACCAATGCGGTACCAAGGATCTGAACTACGGCCAGCCCCAATGCTTCTCGTGCGGTCGCCCAGTGGGAGAGCCCGACGATATGGAGGGCAAAAATCAACGCGGAGGCCAGCGTGATGGCCTCACCGAACCCCACCGAGAATCCGTTGAGTGCCATCACCCCAAGCCCGATCATGGCCAGGCAAGCACCGAGCCACCACCGACCGGTGATCCGGGTTTTGAGCAACACCGCCGCGCAGATCGGGGTCAACACCACATACATCCCGGTGATGAAGCCGGAAACGCTGGCCGAGGTCAGGGCCAGTCCGCTGGTCTGAACGATCTGGGCAACGCCGTACAGAACACCCAGGATCAGCCCGCGAAGGAAGCTGCGCCGAGGCAGTCGGCGAACGGCGGGAAAGAAGACTGCCAGCATCACCACAGCCGCAATGGTGAATCGCACGGCCAGGAAGTCGACAGCACTGATGCGTTCCAGCAGATCCTTTGTCAGCGGAAAACTTGAGCCCCAGGCCGCGGCCACCAACAGCAAACCGAGCAACGCCATGAGAGATTGGCGCGAGGTGGTGGTGGGGGGAATTTCCGTTCTGGACACTTGTGTCATGCTGCCAGACTTCGTCCGGGTGATTCACCCGATATATTCGCCCTCGGACCCGATCGGCATGCAACCCGCGCCGCAGCCGGCATCGTCCAGTACGCGGAAGTGGGAGGCATACGAACGTGACCCCGGAGGAGGACGCGGCGTTTGCCGATTACTTCACTGCGCGCCGGGACCATGTTCGGCGCACGGCGTACTTGTTGTGCAGCGACTGGCATAAGGCCGATGACCTCACACAGATGGCCTTTGTGAAGTTGTACGGCGCCTGGAATCGGGTTCGGGATCACCGGGCAATGAATGCGTTTGTGCGGGCGTGCCTGGTCCGGACGGCTATTGACGAATCCCGGCGACCGTGGCGCCGGGAGAAGGTCACCGAGTTTCTACCGGAATCGGTCGACCTTGGATCGGCTGATATCGCAGCCATGGTGGCCAATAGGGAGGTGATCCAGGGCGCTCTGCAACAGGTGCCGCCCGGCCAACGTGCAGTTCTGGTGCTGCGCTACTTCGAAGGACTCGATGTAGCGCAAACCGCAGCGGCTTTGAAATGTTCGGAAGGAAATGTCAAGAGCCAGACATCGCGTGGCTTGGCTGCCATGCGGGCGGCGATACCCACAGATTCGACCGAGGAGGTGAATGGATAGTGACTGGCGACATGCATAGTGGTAATAACAAATCTGGCAACGCGGGGAGCTTCAACCACGCAGGGGACCAGGACGACCAACTTAAAATTCTGTTCGCTTCTTTCGCCGACGCCCCGCCACCCACCTCGCTGTCCTCGCTTCGGGTGATGTCACGAGCCCTGTCCCAGTCACGGTCTCGTACGCGTCGCCGGGCGGTACTGGGGATAGCGGCGGCCGTGGTGGTGCTGGGCGTGGGCGGATCGGTGTTGGTGCCCCAGCTTGAGGGAACCTCCGATGAGCAACAAACAGCGAGCTCCGTCTCGGCCGGCCTCCTGCAGGTGCCAGTAGAATCAGCCGCGCTTTCTTCCGATCCGAGCGGACCTAACGTGGGCGCCAGATCCTCGAGCCTGGCCACTGCGGCGGCCGGCGCAGAGGGTGGCGCCGTTTCCGATGCCGGCGGAGCTCCCGAGGACAGTGCCAGTGCCGAATCCGGGGCGCCAGCGACATCAGCGGCCGCAGGCTCAGCGACATCAGCGGCGCCCGGTTCGGGTTTCGATATCCAACTGGCACCTGAGGCCTCCGATCGGGCCACCGACTCGGCTCGCTGCCTATTGTCACCACTGCCGGAGCGGGCTGTGCAACAGGTGAACCGGGCCCTGGCCGTGGTGGACCCGCCGATACCGATCACCCGGCCGTGCGGGAGCAGCGGAACCGGTAGCGCGTTCCAGGTCGGCGCCGAGTACTTGGCGATCTACTGGCTTGCTGCGGGGGATCCATGCGCCGACAGTTGTACGCCGGGACCGACCTCCGATGTCAGATTTCGGACTCTGCCCCCCGAAACAGCTGCCCTGGTGACCGCGACCGATGGTCGGGTCCTGGTCCTGCAACCGTTACAACCGAACGGTTTTGACCTCACTGCCTTGGTAGCGCTGGGCCGGCAGGTCCTGACGGCCACCGCAGAATAGGTTCAGCACGCCCTGACTGGGACAATCGCGTATGTGACTAAGCCAGGGGTAGAAAACATTTTGGCCGGCCGGTATGCCTCCGCAGAAATGGTGGCCATCTGGTCACCGGCGAACAAGATCGTTGCAGAACGCAGATTGTGGTTGGCCGTGTTGCGCGCGCAGAGCCGCCTGGGGCTGGAGATCGAGCCGAGCGTGGTGGCCGACTACGAAGCCGTCATCGATCAGGTGGACCTGGCCTCCATCGCCGCCCGGGAGCGGATCACCAAACACGATGTCAAGGCCCGGATCGAGGAATTCAACGCGCTGGCCGGTCACGAGCAGGTCCATAAGGGCATGACCAGTCGCGATCTCACCGAGAACGTCGAACAGGCGCAGATTCTGCAGGCGCTGTCGCTGATCCGGGACCGGACGGTGGCGGTGCTGACCAAACTCGCAGGCCGCGCCGCCGAATATGCCGATCTGGTGATGGCCGGTCGTTCCCACAATGTGCCGGCGCAGGCCACCACCCTCGGTAAGCGTTTTGCCTCGGCCGCCGATGAGGTCTATCAGGCCTATCTCCGGGTCGAGTCGCTACTGCAGCGCTACCCGCTACGCGGCATCAAAGGCCCGGTCGGGACTTCGCAGGACATGCTGGATCTACTCGGTTCCGCCCAGGCGCTGGATGATCTAGAACACGCTGTCGTGCTGGAGGTTTCGGGTAACGACCGGGTACTGACGAGTGTGGGCCAGGTCTATCCGCGTTCATTGGACTGGGATGCGCTCTCCAGCCTTGTCCAGTTGGCGGCGGGCCCGGCATCCTTTGCCACCACGGTGCGCTTGATGGCCGGCGCCGAGTTGGCGACCGAAGGTTTCAAGCCCGGTCAGGTGGGCTCGTCGGCAATGCCGCACAAGATGAATGCCCGTTCCTGTGAACGGGTTTGCGGACTGGCGGTGATCCTGCGGGGTTATGCCTCGATGGCCGGTGAACTGGCCGGTGCGCAGTGGAACGAGGGTGACGTCTTCTGTTCGGTCGTTCGCCGGGTGGCGCTGCCCGATGCCTTTTACGCGATCGACGGCCTGTTCGAAACCTTCCTGACCGTGCTGGCCGACTTTGGTGCCTACCCTGCCGTCATCGAGCGAGAACTGGAGCGCTACCTGCCGTTTTTAGGCACCACCAAAGTATTGATGGGCTCGGTGCGGGCCGGTGTCGGCCGCGAAACCGCCCACGAGGCAATCAAGGAACATGCCGTTGGGGTGGCCCTGGCGATGCGCGAATCCGGTCAGACCGACAACGACCTGCTCGACCGGTTGGCTGCCGATGACCGGATCCCGTTGTCGCGCACCGAGTTGGATGATTTGCTGGCCGAAAGGCTGTCCTTCACCGGCGATACGGCCCGGCAGATTGCGTCCATGATTGCCCAGATCGAAGCGGTGGCGGCGGCTCATCCAGAGGCGGCCAAATACTCACCCGGCGCCATTCTCTAGGCTCCAGGCTTGATCAAAGCCGGCAACAACGCTTCGAACCGATCGCCGACTGTGGTCAAGCTGGCCTAGCGGCGGCTGATAGCGCTGGGCCACCACGTCTTTTTGCCCAGATCAAGGGCCAGCGCCGGTACCAGCAGGGTGCGTACCACCAAGGCGTCCAGCAGCACGCCGAAGGCAACGATGAAGGCGATCTGCACCAGGAACAGCAGCGGAATCACCGCCAGTGCGGCAAAGGTCGCCGCCAGCACCACACCGGCGCTGGTGATCACCCCGCCGGTGACCCGAAGGGCATCCAGCACACCGGTTGTCGGCCCCGACTTGAGCACCTCCTCGCGGGCCCGGCTCATCAGGAAGATGGAGTAATCCACGCCGAGCGCGACCATGAATACAAACGCGAACAGTGGAACCGCCGGGTCGGAACCCGGGAAGTCGAACAGATGGTTGAAGACGAGCGCGGCAACACCGAGGGAGGCGCCGAAGGACAGCACGGTGGCAAGGACGAGCAGCAGCGGCGCGACCAATGACCGCAGCAGCAGAATCAGCACCAGCAGCACGACGAGCAGCACAATCGGGATGATGACAAACAGGTCCTGCTGGGCGGTTTCGGTGGTATCGAGCTGCTGAGCCGCGGTGCCGCCCACCAGTGCCTCCGGTGCGATGGCGTGCGCGACGCCCCTGATATCGCGGACCGCCTGGTCGGCGTCATCGGCGTTGCCCAGGGTCGCCTCCACCTCCACCAGGCCATTGACAACCACCGGATCTCCACCGGGCATTGCAGCCTTGATGTCAACAGAAACCACATCGCTCACGGTGCCAACGGCGGCCGCAATTTCAGCAGCACTGGCCTCTGACGTGATGATCAGCACCGGGTCGCCGGTGCCATCGGAGAAATGCGCCCCCAGAACTTCCTGGCCGGCAACAGAATCAGCCGGATTGACGAAGACATCGGTGGCCGAAGTCCCGGAGGCCTTCAGGGTCGGTGCGGCAGCAAAAGCCAATCCGAGGGCCACCGCGGTGATGATCCAGATCTTTCGAGGATTGCGTCCGACAAAGTTAGCGGCCTTATCCCAAACGCCATGGGAGACAACGGAATCTTCTGCTTCAGCGACAAGGCCAGGCACCCGTGGCCAGAACAACCAGCGTCCGCCCAGCAGTAGAGCGGGCAGGAGTGTGAGTGCGGCCAGCAGGGCAGCCCCAATGCCGATCGCGGCGACCGGCCCGAGCGACCGATTAGAGTTCAAGCTGCTGAACAGCAGGCACAGCAGACCGGCGATGACAGTGCCGCCGCTAGCGAGAATCGGCTCTAGGCAAGCTTTCCAGGCGTGAATCATCGCCACCCGAGGAACGGCGTGCCGCGTCAGTTCTTCGCGATAGCGGGCCACCAGCAGCAGCCCGTAGTCGGTGGCGGCACCGACCACCAGGATGAAGAGGATGCCCTGCGACTGCCCGTTCAGGGTGATGGCGTCGGCGTCGGCCAGCAGATAGACCAATCCACCGCCCAGGGCCAGTGCGCAGATGGAGTTGAACAGCACGACAAATGGCAGCACGACCGCCCGATAGACCAGCACCAGGATCAGCAACACGGCGGCCAGCGCGACCAGCAGCAGGATGCCATCGATACCGGCAAAGGCCTCACCAAGATCGGCAGCCAGCCCGGCCGGACCGGTGACATGCGCCACTGAGTCGGATCCGGTGGCGACTTCACTTGCTGCGGCCCGGATATCGGTGACGATCGCGCCGAGTGGCTTCTCGCCATCAGCATCGGCGGTATTGGCATTGCTCGACAGCAGAATGACTGCCAGCAGCGAGGTTCCATCCTCGGACGGAACCCCCACCACCGGTGCGGGACTGAGGAAATCGGCCAACGAAGCAGCAGGCCCGGCAACCGAGGGTAGCGCCAGGCCTGGCAACGCTTCGACGAATGCGTTCCAGGCTGCCAGTTGGTCGCCGGTTGCCGCCGTCGCAGTGTTGAAAACCAAGAATGCGGGGAGAGTCTCCTGGTCGGTGAATGCGGCCGAGGCTTCGGCGGCCCGCACAGACTCGGCACCCTCCGGCAGGAAAGCG
>JBBSRY010000149.1:0-6066 GCA_038242595.1 Mycobacteriales bacterium | reverse complement strand
GTCGTCGTCGTCCCACTGGTTGTTGCGGCGCCGTGCTTCGGCTTCTGCCTGCGCCTGCTTACGGGAGAGCTCCGCGCGACGTGCCTGTTCCAAAGACTCGAAGCGCGAATCGATCTCGGACCTCTTGCTCCACAGTTGTTTGCTCAGGGCGGTCAGAGTGCCAAGGCCATCGGCAATAAGAATCTGGCCGTTCAATACGCCCGGTAGTAGAGCTGCCAACTGATCATCAACGGGTTGGATGTCCATCGGCTGATAGTCCGGTTGGCCGGCCAACGAGCCCTGGTTATTGCCAACAGCCATCGCCATCTGCCGGGCCGCGGAGATCTCGGCGGACCACTGGTCCTGCCAACCAGAGTCCTGACGCAGCAGTGAGACCCGGTTGGTGACCGACCCCATCTTGATCGCCAGATCGTCGAGCCACTTCTTTTCTGCGTTGTGATTGGTGCCGGATTCGGAAACCTCGACCGCGCTGCGGCCCTCGCGTTGGGTGAGTTGCACGTCGATGTCGTTCAGGTCAGAGGCAACCTGCTGTTGCGCGGAACTGGCCGGAATCGCTCCAAGCAGCACCTGTATCTGGTCGACCTTTTGCCGCAGATCAACCAGAGCCAGCTGATTTTGAGCCATCACAGCCCGTTCCAATTCCTTCGCTACCGCGGCAGCCTTGCGTCGTTGAAAGAACTTGACCACCAGGTAAACCACCACCAGCATCGCGATGACCAGCAGCACCCATAGCCAGGTGTAGGACGGCTGCACCGCTGATTCGACTTTGCCGATGCCGGCAACCATGCCGTCGGCCCAATTGTTGCCGGAAAACTTGCCTGCCATCGCGTCGCCGATGGCATCCTCCGAGGATTCCATCTGCTGGCCGGCGTTATAGCCGAAGTAGACGCCGAGCTTGCGGCTTTCAACGTCCACCGCGAGAATGACCGAGTTGCTGGCCCAGTCTGTGCGCTCCCAGCCCGCCGTCGCGCCAAGATCCTCCAGTTGCCCGCGTGGGTCACTCGCCCCACCGTCCAGCGTCACCACGACGATATTGACTTTGTCGATCTTGGCAGCCGCGGCATTGATATTGGCAATGTCGGAGGCGCTGAATACATCTGCCTCGTCCGTGACCGTGGTGGAGGCGTAGGCAGCGCCCGGCACCAGCAATAGTGCGACCAGCGCAGCAAACAGGCCAGCCATCAGCCGGGAGAGGATCTTCATACCCACGGACTTTAGTGCCAGCTGCAATGATGCCCAGGCAGTTACGGGCGATTGCCTTACTTTTGTCGCCTACGGCAGGCGGATGTGTTGCGGGCCGAGATCGGTGATTTTGTTGACCCCGAGCAGTTGCATGGTCCGCTTGACCTCTTTGGTCAGGATCTCCGCTGCCCGATCGACACCGCGCTCGCCACCGGCCATCAGCCCATATAGATAGGCACGACCAATCATCGTGTGGTTGGCGCCCAGTGCAATGGCGGCGACGATATCGGCGCCGCTCATGATCCCGGTATCCACCGAAATCTCGGTTCGGTCGCCCACCGCTTCGGCCACATCCGGGACCAGCCGCAGCGGTACCGGAGCGCGGTCCAGTTGCCGACCCCCATGGTTGGACAGCACGATCGCGTCCGCGCCGGCATCGACCACCCGTTTTGCGTCGGCAACCGTCTGGATGCCCTTGACGATCAACGGACCGTCCCAGAACGAACGGATCCATTCCAGGTCTGCGATGGTCATCGTCGGGTCGAAGAGTTTGTCCAACAGGTCGCCGATGGTCCCGCTCCACGAGCTCAGGCTGGCGAAGGTCAGCGGAGCCGTGGTCAAGAGGTTGACCCACCATGCCGGGTGGGTGGCCGCATCCAGCACGGTCTTCACCGTCAACGCCGGTGGAATGGCGAAACCGTTGCGGGTGTCGCGCAACCGAGCGCCGGCCACCGGCACATCGACGGTCAGGATCAGGGCCTCGTAGCCGGCTGCTTTTGCCCGCAGCATCAGATCCTCGCCGGCGGCCCGGTCCTTCCAGACATACAACTGGAACCACTTGCGAGCATCCGGGCCGGCTGCTGCCACTTCCTCGATGGAGGTGGTGCCCATGGTCGAGAGGGCGTACGGGATGTTGCGGCGCTGCGCGACGCGAACCACCGCGCTCTCGCCCTCGTGGTGCATCATCCTGGTAAATCCGGTGGGCGCGAAGGTGAACGGCTGACCGGCCGGTTTGCCCAAAATGGTGGTGGTGGTGTCGGTATTGGACACATCCTGCAGGATGGACGGCCGAAATTCGATCTGCGAGAACAGGTCTCGGGAGCGGGCCAGGGTGATCTCGGCCTCGGCGGCGCCATCGGTGTAGTCGAATACCGAACCGGGGGTTCGCTTCTTCGCGGCGCGGCGCAGGTCGGCGATGGTCAGCGCCTTGTTCAAGCGCCGGGTGGTGGCGTTGAGTTCCAGCGGTTTTGCCTTGAGCAGTGGTTTGAGTTCGGACCACTTGGGAACTTGACGTTTGGTCACTGAATTCTCCAACGAGGACGGGGTGTGGTCTGACCACAGTAGCGCATGTGGTCAGACCACACATCTTGGAGCGCAAAATCGCCAACCAGGCGCCGCGTCGGCCCCGATGGGGCTCAGGTCGGTGTGACGCAACCTCTGGTGGAAGGGGTTCCGGCAAAGGCACTATCTCTGGGTGATGCCCACTGAGGCGGCTGATCCCAAGGTCACCCAGGGGGCCACTCTGAGTCCGATCGAGGGTGTGCGGAGGTCGGCCAACCTGATGCTCGGAATGCTCAGCCTTTCGCTGATTCCCAGCATCGGAACGATGAGCAGTCGATGACCGGGATGTGGTGCCGCCCCAGAGGCGCGGTTGGACGAGAGTGGCCGCGCCTGCTTACCCTCGGCCGGCAGGGCGCTCTGGTGGTTAGTAGGCGCGCTCGGGTAGTTAATGGAGAAGTGGAGGTGAAAATCAGCAGAATCAGTCAAGGCCGGCATCTGGTGCGGATCGCCTCCGGATCGGTCTGTCTGGTCTACCTCGGACTGGTGGCGGCTCGACTGCTGTCCCTAGACGGATCAGCGAAAGCTTGGCTGACCGGGTCGGCTGCGGTGGGCGCTGTATGCCTGGCGGTGATGTGGCATCAGCTGCGCCGAACCAGCCTGACCCCCACGCAGGTGGAGGTGTTGACCACCCTGCTATGCCTGGTGCCGATCATCGACAGCCTGGTGGTCATTCTGGTTGCCGGACAGCTCCAGCAGTCCGCCGTTCTGATACTGGTGATGATCGGCGCCGGCGCCGTTGTCAGCACCGGTCGAGCATTGACCCTGCGGGTGGGAACGACCGGTGTGCTGTGGGCCGTGGTGCTCCAATTCGTTGATCTTTCCTGGACCTCGGACCAGAACTTCGCCGGGCAAATTGGGTCAAGATCTGGGGATCAACGAGTCCACTACAGCCTCCTGATATTTGCCGCGATGGCGTTGGCGCTCTTTGTTTTTCTCCGCCGTACCGCCGGCAACCGGGCGCTACGGGTAACACGTGCCCAGGTCGAGACGCAATGGGAGGAATTGGTTCGGACCCAGGATGCACGCGCCGAATCCGAGCGCCGTTTTCGCGAGATTTTCACTGCCAGCCCGGTCGGTATCGGGCTCGCCGACGAACAGGGCCACTTCGTCGAGGTCAACCAGGCCTGGTGCGATTTACTGGGACGGGACCGCAGCGAGCTGCTGGGTCGTTCGTCCCGAGAGTTCACCCATCCCGACGACCTGAATCAACATGCCAGCATGTCCAGTCGAATGGACGCAGCCGGTGACGGCGGTGTTGTCCGGCTGGAGAAGAGGTACATCCGGCCGGACGGATCCATCCGGTGGGCCTGGTTATCGATGACCGGAGTGCATGGCCCGGTCGGGGAGAACTGGACCCTGGCGCACGCCCAGGATGTGACCGATCGCAAGAAGACCGAGGCCGCCCTGCGGCGGTCGGAGGCCGCACAATCAGCGGCCGCCCGGATTGCGCGCTGCGTCCAGTCCGGGGAGGATCCGCGGCCCATGGTGGTCACCGCCGTTGTCGAATTGGCCGACGCCATCGCGGTGGCATTGTTGGAACGCAAAGATGCCGAGACCTTAATAGTCAGCCAGGTCTTCGGAATTCCGTCGCCGCAAACACTGGTTCCATTGAACGAGCCCACCGCGAGCACCAGGGTGTGGCAGACCGGACGGGCCATGTTTGTTAGCGACTCCACCCAGGAGCCGCTGGTCAAACAAGCTTTTGCCAAGGTGCCGACTGCCGTGTCCATGCTCTGGCAGCCCGTGCTGGACAAGAGCGAGGTCATCGCAGTGTTGGTGGTCGGCTGGGATCGACGGATCAACCGGCTCGACGACCGTGCGGTCCGCGCCGTCGCGGGTCTGGCCGATGAGACCGCCTCCGCCCTCACCGCGTTACGTCTGCGACGGGAACTGGAGTCGCTGGCCGAAACCGACCCACTGACCGGGGCGCAGAACCGGCGCGGCTGGCAGACCGGTTCGCTGGAGTTGGTCGAGCAATCCCGGGTCACCGGGCAGCCGATTCACTTTGGCCTGATCGATTTTGATCACTTCAAAAATTACAACGACACCTACGGACATCACCAGGGCGATCAGTTGCTTCGCGATTTTGCTACCGACGCCACTCGGGCCCTTCGTGCGGGCGATCTGATCGCGCGGTGGGGTGGAGAGGAGTTCGCTGTGGCCATTCCTGGGCTCGACGGGCAGGACGTGACAGCGCTGCTGGAGAAACTTCGAGTATTGATGCCGGCCGGGCAAACCTGTTCCATCGGGTTTGCCGAACTCCGTGCAGATGAAACACCGAGTGAATGTATGCGG
This sequence comes from Mycobacteriales bacterium, assembly GCA_038242595.1. Taxonomy (GTDB): domain Bacteria; phylum Actinomycetota; class Actinomycetes; order Mycobacteriales; family Nakamurellaceae; genus Nakamurella. Next base: position 1,248 of record JBBSRY010000149.1, on the reverse strand, counting down.
CGCGCTGATGCCGCGTTGTATCAAGCGAAACGGGGAGGTCGGGACCGCTTGGTGAGGGCCTGAGCCAGGCAATACCAAAAGTCCCTGGGCCGCCAGGCGGCACAGGGACTTTGTCGATCCGAGTCCGGATCGTCCTTAGCGGAGGATAGGGGATTCGAACCCCTGAGGGAGTTACCCCAACACGCTTTCCAAGCGTGCGCCATAGGCCACTAGGCGAATCCTCCGCGTCGGAGTCTACCGGGTCATTGATGGTGGTTTTGACCGTCCGCGATACGGTTAACCGGTCGTATCGGTGGAAACGCGAGGAGTCGGATCAGCACATGCAGAACCTGTTGGAGGTATCACGACCTGCTGTGACACCGGATGCAGCTGCGGACATCCTGCGTCTTTTATTCGAAGTGAGAGGCACTGTCACCGAGCTTCCGAGCGAACGTGATCGCAATTTCCTGATCAATGCCGACCAGGTTCAGCTGGTGTTGAAGGTTTCCAATTCTGCCGAGGATCCGCAGGTCATCGATATGGAGATGGCGGCGATGCGGCATATCGAACGAGTCGACCCGACGTTGCAGATTCCCCGGATGATCGCGAATCGGGACGGCGATAAGGTGTCGTGGATCACAGCTGCCGATGGGCGGCGTCACCTGACGCGTTTGATCACGGTCATCCCGGGCGCCCACCTGCAAGGGACGGTGATCACGGCCGAGCTTGCCGAGCAGATTGGACGGGCGTGCGCCCGAACCGGCATGGCCCTGCGCGGGTTCTTCCATCCGGCTGCCGGCCGAACTCACGATTGGGATATCCGCAATTGCGCAAATTTGGCCGGCCATATCGAGGTCGTCTCAGATCCGAACAGGTCCGCTTTGGCCTCGTCAGCGTTGACCCGGATTGCTCCGACACTTGCCACCATCGACGCGCTACCCGCCCAGGTGCAGCACGCCGACATCACGTTGACCAATGTGCTCGCGATGGACGGGACGTTGACCGGTGTCATCGACTTCGGCGACATGCACCACACCGCTTGCGCCTGCGACCTGGCCGTCACTCTGACCTCGGTGCTCCGTGGGGTGGCCGATCAGGACTGGACATCCGTGATCGCACTCGCCGCAGCGTTCCTGCGCGGGTACCAACGGGTCCGACCGTTGGAGATGAAGGAAGCCGACGCGTTGGGCGATCTGGTGGTGGCCAGATTGGTTACCACTGTGTTGATCTCGTCCGGGCGAGGAACAGCTTTCGCAGAGAATGCGGAGT
>JBBSRY010000148.1:0-6082 GCA_038242595.1 Mycobacteriales bacterium | reverse complement strand
CGCATCATCGCAACAGCAAGTCCGGACCGATCCGAGATGGGGAGGTCGATCCGGGACTTGCCGCGCGTGCTCGACTTGAACGGGACTATGACGGCGATCTGGTTCTGGCTTTCGGACACCAGGTCATTGTCCACGCTTTTCGAAGCTGATCTGGCCGGCGCGGTTCGGCTCAACTGTTGGCGAGCCGGCGGCGCTGCTCCTGGACATCGAAATCGGCTGCCGGGTATTGCGGGTCCAGGTCGATCAGGGTCTGGGCGATCAACGCGCCGATCGCCCAATTCCGGTACCACTTACGATCGGACGGAATGACATGCCAGGGAGCTTCCGGCGTCGAACACTTGGCCAGCGCCGCGGTATACGCAATCTGATAATCGTTCCAATAGGCGCGCTCGTCGATGTCGGCCGGGTTGAACTTCCAGTGCTTGAGTGGATCGTCCAATCGCGCCGCCAACCGCTCCCGTTGGGTTTCTTTACCGATGTGCAGGAAACACTTGACGATCGTCACCCCCTGCGCCGCCAGTCGCTGCTCAAACTCATTGATCGCCGCGTATCTTTGGGACCAGACCTCCTCCGGCACGATGTTGTGCACGCGTTGGATCAGCACGTCCTCGTAGTGCGAACGGTTGAACACCCCGATCAAACCGGCCGCCGGCACTTGCTTTTCGATCCGCCACAAAAAGTCGTGACCTAATTCCTCGGCATTCGGACGTTTGAAGGACGCCAACCTGACCGCACCCGGATTCAGTTGCCCGATGACCTTGTCGATGACGCCGTCCTTGCCCGCGGTGTCCATGCCCTGCAGCACCACCAGGACCGCCCGGTTCTTTCCGGCCATGGATTCGGCGAACAGCTTCTCCTGCAGCACCCGCATCGTTTCGCCGAGGTCGGCGAGCATGCTGACGGCTTCTTCTTTGCTCTGCGGCCCAGCCGATTCGAAAACAGAGTTCGGTCCGACGGTGCTGATTTCTCGCAGATCGACCAACCCGGGCTGCAAGCGGAACAATTCGGTCGCCGAAGTGGTCTGGGCCGAAGCCGACGCGTTCTTGTATTTCGGTCCGTCTACCCCGGACTGCTCGGACTTGGCCGACTTCGGTGCCTTCACAACCTTGGCTGCCTTGACCTTGGCTACCTTGTCCTTGGCTGCCTTGTTCTTGGCTACCTTGCCCGGTTTGCTCTCATTGCCCGCTTTTGCCTTCTTAACGGACTGACCATCCTTGGACTTCTTCGGTTCCGATTTCGCCGTCTTCTTGGACTTTTTTCCCATGGCTCACCATGTCACGCTGATCCTGGCAGTGACCGGCGCACACACAGAGCGACATCACACGCAAGAATCAAAGGCCAGACTCCCTTATGACGCACGATTGCTTTGTGAACGAGGCCAACCGTCACCCAAATCTTCACCTCGACCCGACGTAGGATTGGTTATCGACGAACCATCTGCTTCACCCACCACCTTGCGACCGATTCGACCGACCGGAGTTCTGCTGTGACTACAACCCCCGAGACCACCGAAGATATGCACGCCGCCGGTGCCCTTGACGATCCTCAGACTTTCCTGGATCTGGACGATGAGTGGTGTGCGCACAATTACAGTCCGCTTCCAGTGGTCGCCGCCTCGGCCGAAGGTGCCTGGATCACGGATGTGGCCGGCAACAAATACTTGGACATGCTCTCCGGCTACTCCGCACTGAACTTCGGTCACCGTCATCCCGACCTGATCGCGGCCACCATCGAGCAGCTCAATAAGGTCACGCTGACCTCCCGAGCCTTTCACCACGATCAGCTCGGGTTGTTCGCCAAGGAGTTGGCCGAACTCACCGGGACCGAAATGGTGCTACCGATGAACTCCGGCGCCGAAGCCGTTGAGAGTTCACTCAAGGTCGCCCGCAAGTGGGCCTACCAGATCAAGGGTGTCCCAGAGAATCAAGCCCAGATCATCACCGCCGGTGGTAATTTTCACGGACGCACGATCTCCATCGTGTCCTTCTCCGATGACTCGGTTGCCACCGCCGATTACGGACCCTTCACCCCCGGATTCATCTCGGTGAAGTACGGCGACGCCGAGGCGCTCGCCGCCGCCATCACGGCCAACACCGCTGCCGTGCTGTTGGAGCCGATTCAGGGCGAAGCCGGTGTGGTGGTACCACCGGCCGGCTACCTGGCCGAAGTTCGCCGGCTGTGCACCGAGAACAACGTGCTGATGATCGCCGATGAAATTCAGTCCGGTTTGGGACGCACCGGTGCCACCCTCGCCCTGGATCACGAGGGTGTCAGGGCCGATCTGTACACGCTGGGTAAGGCACTTGGCGGCGGCATTGTGCCGGTATCGGCCGTTGTCGGCAGCAAAGCCATCCTCGGCGTCCTGAAGCCGGGCACTCACGGTTCGACCTTCGGTGGTAACCCGCTGGCCGCGGCCGTCGGGCGAGCCGTGGTCAAACTCCTCAAGACCGGTGAAATGCAGGCCCGCGCCACCGAACTCGGCGCCCACCTGCATTCTCGGCTCAATGAACTGGTCGGTCACGGGGTGGCCGAGGTGCGTGGTCGCGGGCTGTGGGCCGGTGTCGAGTTGAGCCCGGGTGGCATGTCCGGCAAAGAAATTTCCAAGGCTCTGGCCAAGCGCGGCATCCTGGTCAAGGAGACCCAGGTCAACACCCTGCGCCTGGCGCCGCCCATCGTCGTGACGAAAGAAGAGCTGGACAACGCCATCGACATCCTGACCGAGATCCTCGCCGAGGGCTGATTCTTAGCTGCCGTCAACCGGTGAGTGACACCGGGTGAACTCATCGAATCCGACTAGCGCTGGGCCTCTCGGGCCAGGGCCAGGATACGGGAGGTCGCCCGCAAATACTTCTTCCGGTAGCCGCCGCGCAACATCTCCGGAGTGAATAGTTCACCCAGCGATCCGCCGGACGCGAGCACTGGAATTGACCGGTCGTAGAGCCGGTCGATGAACGTCACCAATCGCAACGCCACCGCTTGATCCGGCGCCGCATGCACATGTGACAGATGCACCGCCGAAATCCCGTCCAGCAATCGGCCATATTTGGACGGATGCAACTGGGAAAGCTTGCCACACACCGCTTCAAAGGTATCCAAGCTGCTGCCGGCCACCGCACTCGCGGCCTGGCCGGCAGCCAACTGCAATTGCGCATCATCCAGCGATGTGGGCGCCTCGGCCAGACCCTCGTGCCGGAAATCAGGGCCATCAACTCGGATGGTGTCAAAACGTGAGGACAACGCCTGGATCTCCCGCTTGAAATCCTCGGCGGCAAACCGACCCTCGCCCAGCTTGTCCGGCAGCGTGTTCGAGGTGGCCGCAATGTGCACACCCGCATCGGCCAATTCACCGAGCAATCGGGTCATCAGCATGGTGTCGCCCGGATCGTCGAGTTCGAATTCATCGACGGCAAGAAGTCGGTGGTTGGCAAGCCGTTTGATGGTCGGGATGAAACCCAGAGCCCCGACCAGTTGGGTATATTCGCCAAAAGTGCCATAGGCCTTGGGTTCGGGAACCGCATGCCACAGTGATGCCAACAGGTGTGTCTTGCCCACCCCGAAGCCACCGTCCAGGTACACCCCACTGGCCGCTTCCGGCGGGATCGAACGACGAAGCCAGCCGGACTTCTTCGGCGGCTCGGTAATCTTCTCCGCGAAGTTGGTCAACCGCGCCACCGCATCAGCCTGCGACGGCTGCTTGGGATCCGGCCGGTAGGTGCTGAACCGAACATCGGAGAAACGCGGTGGCGGCACCAGCGCGGCAATCAGCTCATCGGGGCTGATCACCGGTTCGATATCGACTAGATGGACAAGAGGCACGGTGGCTCAGCCTATGTGCCGGACCCGACGGGATCGGCACCGGAACCGGTCCATGTGAGACAGATCGCGTGAATGGCACGCTGATTTCCATTGCGGTCGTCAATCGGACCCCGGGTTCGGTTCCGGTGCGCCTCCGTGGTGTGGTGTGCGAATGGATCAGCTGCTTCCCCAGATGTTGCGTGATGTGATCGATGACGATCTGGCCCGGGCCTACTCGTGGCCGGCTCCCGCTACCGAGGAGTCGGCCGGCGCCGAAACCGGAGCTCCCTTCCTCAGGGCCAATATGGTGTCCTCGATCGACGGTGTCGCCGCAGTCAAAGGCGTGTCCGCTTCACTCTCGAGCCCGGACGACCAACGATTGTTTGCCATTTTGCGGGATCTGGCCGATCTGGTGCTGGTCGGCGCCGGCACCGTCCGTCAGGAGGGTTACGGACCATCCGTACTGAGCCCGGCACGGCAGCGACGCCGACAGCGCTGGACCGACCGTGGGCCACTGCCCTACGCGGTGATCACCAATACCGGACTTGACCCCGATCTGTCCTTCTTCCAGACCCCCAAGGGCGATGGCGCTCGCCCGATCGTCATCACCCATGCTGCGGCGGCGGATCAGGTGCGACTCGACCGCTGCGAGTTGGTGATTGCCGGCGAGGAACGGGTGGACCTGCCGCAGGCGAAGAAGGCCTTGGGAGACCTGGGTTTTCGGCACGTTCTGTGCGAGGGCGGCCCCGGCCTGCTGGGAAGTTTGATCAGTCAAGAACTGATCGACGAGTTGTGCCTGAGCGTCTCGCCGCTTCTGGTGGGGGCCGGCAGCGGTCCCGGTTTGATCGGCAACACCCAGCTCGCCGATCCGGTGAATTGGACCCTGGCCGGCCTGCATTCGGGCACCAACTCGCTCTTCGCCCGCTACCGTCGAGTTATCACCAGCCACAGCAATCACGGCTGATCACATCCGAACACCCAGGAGTTGATGTTGTACCGGCGCCCGCTTGCCCTGCTCGGCGGCTCAGGTTTTGCCCTGGTCCTGTTATTGGCCGGCTGCACCCTCGGTCCTTCGGATCGTCCGGACCTCGCGGTGTACGGCGGGGAGGTGGCACCGCCGGTCACCAGTACCGAGACGTCGACTCCCCCACCAACCGGCCCCGGCGGCCCCGGTCAGGATGCCCAATTCGATTCCGAGTGGGCCAGTTGTTCCCAAGACATCCCATCCGGTGAGTTCATCCTCGACTGCGCCACGCTTGACGTGCCCAAGCAATACAGTGCCAGCGCCGGCCGGGACACGCTGAATCTCCAGGTCGCCAGGGCGCGCGCCGATGGCCTTCCGGCTGCGGCACCAACCCTCGTGGTGATGATGGCCAACGGCCCCCTGGACAGTGGGATGGCCGGAAATGCGAGCTTGGCCGAGGTGGCCGCCATCTTGCCAATCGAGATCACCGCCGCCTACCAACTGGTCTCCCTCGACATGCGTGGCTCCGGCGATTCGGTGGAGCTGAGCTGTCTGGAGGGAGATCCCCTGCAGGAGATCCTGGCGCTTCCCATCGACCCGTCCACCGAGCCGGGTGCGTCCACCCTGGCCACCACCACCCGAGATTTCACCTTCGCCTGTGAGGACTACGCCGGGTCGGACATCGTGGTGTTCAATACCAGCAATATCGCCGACGATCTGGATTCACTGCGATCGGCTCTTGGTCTTGGCACCCTGAACCTGCTCGGTGTCGGTTACGGCGGCACCGTGGCTGCGGTCTACACCGATCGTTATCCGGCCAGGGTGGGCAAGGTCGTCATCGACGCGCCAACAGATCATTTGGCCGCGCCGTCGGAAAGGCTGGTGACCTCGGCCGGCAAATACGAAAAACGGTTGGACACCTTCGCCGCGGCCTGTGACGCCGATGACAGTTGCCCGTTACAGGGGTCGGCTCGGCAGCAGGTCTCGCAGCTGGTCGCCGATGTTGGCCAGACACCGGCTCGGGCCGCCAACGGTCTGCGAGTGAACGCCGGAACGGTGCTGTTCGCGTTGATCGCCGCGCTACCGAACAGCGATTTGTGGCCGGACCTGGCGACCGCCATTGATGAGGCCACCAGCGGAAATGTCGACGGCATCGGCGACCTGGTGGAGAGCCTCGTTGGGCGATATGGCGAAGAACTCTCACTGCGTCTGGTGATCGACTGCAATGACACCGCCGAACGGATCAGCACGACAGACCTTTCCACCTCGGCCGAGACGGTAAGGGAGTCGGCGCCGCTGTTCGGCCCCTATCTGGTGTCCTGG
>JBBSRY010000147.1:0-6086 GCA_038242595.1 Mycobacteriales bacterium | reverse complement strand
TATAGCGCCGCAGGCTCCGGCGCGGCCTGGGGTGGGTTTGTCGCTCTGGTCAGGCACCAAGGACCGATACCCGACTCCGGATTCACCCCGGCGCGATGGCCGCCGGCTGGGGCAGATTCCGGGATCGAGTCTGCTGGTGAACCAGAGTCGGCCGTTGAGCCAGAGTCGGCGGCTGCCCCGGAAGGATCACCAGCGCAAACGGCCAAACAGTTGGCCGACGATGAACTCTTCTTTTTGCGGATGTTGAAGTCTTTTACCAGTTACCAGACACCGGTCGATCAGCTACGTCAGGGGTCAGCGCGAGTGGTGGTGGTCATCGGTGCTGCTTCCGGTCCCGAGATTGCTCGCCGGTCGGCCGAGGCGCTGGCGGCAGGTCTTGGTCAAGAACCGGTGGTGTTTCCCGGGGACCACACTGGTTTTATGGCAGATCCGACCAGGTTTGCCGCCGCCATCGAAGATGCGATCCACTGATACCCAGAACTTCCCGAAGCTTGTTCACCGCCGGGGTTGTCAATCCTGATTGTCAATCCTGATTGACAGTCAGATGGCGAATCCGTAGATGATCAGGGCGTAGGCGCTGTACCAACAGCTGGCCAGACCAAGGACCACGGTGGCAACCACTGCGGTGACTCGTTTCTCACGGGACAGGAACAGGGCCACCGGGATCAGCAGGGTGAAGGCCGGGATCAGGAGTCGGCCCTTGGAGTTCATCACGCCGTCTGAGCCGAGCACCTGAATGACAATCAGTGCGCTGTAGATCACCAACTGCCACGGTTGTTTCTGTAGCCAGGACAACAGCAGCAGGATGACCGCCAGGATCATCAGCGACACATTGGCCACGTCGAGCAGGGCGGGGGCGTCTTTCAGTGTGCGGATGAAGAACCGGGTGGTGCCGGCTCCCCAGTCGAATTCGCTGTGCCAACCCTGCCTCTGCAGGTCGAACCAGGCGGTGAGATTGCCCAGTTGTAGGGCCACCCAACCCACGTAGAGCACGAACCCCAGCGGGGCCAGTGCGGCGCCGACCCAGGTCTGCCACGATGCGCGGCGCTGAATGATCACCACCAGCGCGGCGATCCCGATGACACTGGCCAGGGCCAGCCCCGTTGGTCTCACCAGTCCGGCTCCGATGGACAAACCGCCTGCCAGCAGCCATCTTTCGTCCAGCAGGAAGACCAGGGACCAGACCGCTAAGGCGCAGAACAATGCCTCGGTGTAAGTCATCGAGAGCACGATCGACATCGGCGCCATCGAGAACACGGCCACCAGCAACAGAGAGCCGAAACGGTCGAAACCGGGTACGTACTCCGTCAGCCGGACCAAGCCGTAGGCGGCGACGACGCCGGCAACGGCTGAGATCAGCAGCCCGGCGGTGCGGATCTGGAGACCGGTCAGTGCTGCGACCAGCGACATCAGCTTGGGCATGCCGGGGAAGAAGGCCGGCGAGGAGTCGACATCGGCCTGACCGGAGAGGTGGTAGCCGAATTCGGCGATGCTGATCAGGTGCCGACCGTCCCAGGAACCCAGGGCGTCCATGAAATCTTTGTCTCTGGCGTCAGCGATCCACCGGACGATCATCAGCGATGTCAGCCGGCCGGCCAGGTAGACCAGGGCTGGTGTCAGCGCCAGCAATACACGCCACAGTCGATCGCTACGCAGTAGCGCAGCCGACCTGGAAGTCATTGCGGCGCCGTTACGGCGCTAGCCGGCAACGCGCTCGAGCAGCGCCGACCGATGCGGTTGCAGTTCGTAGTCAGCGGTGGCCCGCTCCTGGACATAAGCCAGTTTGCCGTCAACGATGCCGTAAAGCCGGGTAGAACCGGTGACCGCAGGCGCGCTGACAGTTCGGATGACGGCGTCAGTGCCAAGAGACCAGGCCGACACATTCTGGGCCTGGCCGTAAAAGATCTCCACCACGCCTTCGGAATGAGCGATGAGTAGTTCGATGGTGCCGTCCGGTTGTGGCCGCCACCAACCAAGTTCCCGAGCGGCCGGGGTCTGTTTGCCATCCGGGCCGATGGACCAGGTCACAGACTCGTGTCTGAGAAAACCCCGGCCGTCGTGCGAGAGAGTGAGCTGCTGCCCGAAGTCAGTCTCGTCCGGGGAGTTCGGGGCATGTAGTTTGCCGACCCCGCGCCAGACACCGACCAACGGCAGTAGCGACAGATTTTCATCGGCGAGACCGGGGCCCAGCCGCAGATTGGCCGTATCGGAATCCACTGGAATCGGGGCTACGTCGACGATGTTCGTGGCAGCTGTGGAGGCAACGGATTCGGAGCGTTCAATGGCGGCAGCCAACGCCGCATCACCGGAACCGCGGGCAACGACCGGTGCGGCCGGTAAGTCCTGTTCCGGCTCTTCGGGGGAGTGCGGCTCGCTCACTTGTCTTCGTGCAGCAATCTGTAGACGACGTAGAACGCGAACCACGCGATGACCAGACCGACGACGACCAGCAGTCCAGTAAAGAAGATTTCCACGTCCGTCAGCCTATCGTGCTTGGTCCGGCGGAGTGTCCTCGGGTGATCGAGCCCTCACCGGCGTGGTGACTGCCCCGGATTCCACTTGCGCTGCTGCCCCCAGCCGAAGCGGGTTTCGCACACCCAGTCCTCCAGATGGTCGGCCAGCCGGGTGGCCAATGCCTGGTCATCACCGAGTTCGATGTTCCAACCCTTGCGCCACAGCACGTCATGGAACTCTTCACCGCCGGCCCGCAGCCAGACACAGATGTCCGAATTCCGCTCGCCGCTTCTTCGTTCACTGGCAATCGTTTCCCGCACCGGAAGTTTCTGGTGCAGGAAGCGGAGTGTGGTGTGGGAAGGCAAAAAATGGTGCGGGAAGCCAAAAGTGGTGGGGAAAAAGTGGTGCGGGGAGCAGAGACGGGCCACAGAGCTGGACAGAAGAAGCCCAGGCTCCGAGGAATCAGCTCACCTGCGCAATTGTGAGAGCACGATGTCGCTTACCGACCCGGTGAGGACCAGATCGGATCCGGCTACTCCGACAGTCGCCGCGTTGATGTTGAACGGGACGTCGACCAGCGGGATGTCCAGGTTGAATGTCGAAATCGCCGCATTCAGAATGTCTGTCGGCACCTCGATGTCGGCGCCCTGGACGGATCCGGCGCGAAGCTGCAGGGTCGAGTCGACCACAGCGGCCCCCAATGTTGCCGTTACCGGAAAGGTTTGTCCTGCAACGGCAATGGTGCTGCTCAAGGTCAGCTGACCATCGGCGGCCGGAGTGATGGTCAGTCCGGACAGACCAAATGCGCTGGCCAGATTCGCCGCCGGAATGGTCACCCGTAGATCGGCGCTGGCCGCCGTCATGGCACTGCCGTTGCCACTCAACGCATCCGAGAACGGGATCCTGACCCCGTTCAATGTGACGTCGGCGTTGGCGCCGCTGACCGGGCCCAGGGTCTGGCCGGGCGCGTTGATGCTGATGGTGTTGTACTCCCCCTTGACCGCTTGCAGCACAAAGGGAAATCCGGAAACTGCGACGTCCGGGGATGCCGCCAGCTCCAATTCGGTGGCAATAGCATCGCTGACCCTCTTGGTGGCAAACCACCGCAGTCCGAAGTCGATGCCGACCAGCAGGACGACCAGCACGATCAGGGTGATGAGCAATTTTCGCATGAGCCACAGTCTGCCTGGCCGGCCTGTGTCGCCGGACCGAATCAGCCATCTACCCCGGGGATCACACGCACTTCGATCGTGCCCAGGAGGCGATCTGATCGATGAGTGCGCCACTGATACTCGACTCGGCATGGGCCAATTCCGGGATCAGCCACAGCTCGCTGCCGGGCGCAGCCCGATGCAACTCCCGGGCCCGTTCCGGGTCGAAGTAGTGGTCCAGGTTGCCGTGCACCACCAACAGTGGCGCGTCAATTCTTCCGACCAGTTCCAGCGGGGTCAGCGGCACCCTCACCCAGGGTTCGCCGAGCCGAATGCCGAGCTTCGGCGCAATCACCCGGCCCAGCGGGTGCTCCAGTAACCATTGGATTCGACGCATCGGGATGCTCTCCCGGGAGAACCAGCGCGACGGAGCGCTGACCGACACCACGGCATCCGGACGGTGCCGCAGGTCGAACTCGGTGAGTTCAGCGAGCAGGGCGGGGGTCTGGACACGGGCCTGGTGGCCCGGCTCGACCAACGAGATTTGCTGATCGGCAAGCCCGACCCGCGGGTTGCTCGACACCAGGCCGGCGTGGCGCAGGGTCACGGCTCCGCCCATCGAGAATCCGATCACCGCGACCCGGGAATGTCCCTGATCTCTGGCATACCCGATTGCGGCATCGACGTCCCACACCTCGGTCCGCCCCACCGAGGATCGACCGCCGGAATTCCCGTGCCCGCGAAAGTCCAGGGCCAGCACCGCCCCGTGCCGGCCGAAGGCATCGATGGCGGCGCGGGATGACACCTTGCCAGTGGCATTGGTCATACCGTGACAGATCACAAAACATAAGTCCGAGGGCGGTGCACCGGTCTGAAAAGTTGATCCGTCGGCATAGAGGCCACGCAGCCGTACGCCATCTGCCGTCGATACGCCAATCAGGGAAGCGGGTTTGACAGCGGTCGGTGAAGGTGGCTGTGTCACGGAATGTGGGCTCTCATGTTGTGCGGACGGCGATGGTTCGTGATGCGGTGGCCTACGGTTAAACTTCGGCAACAGCGCGCAAAAAGCAGAACCACATGAGTGTCCCCCGCGTCACGTCAGCGTTCATTGGCACCTTCACGGTAGTCCGATGAGTCCAGGAATTGCTGAAGGGAGATGGGTGCGTGGACCTTCTTTTACTGACCTCAGATCCCGATCCCAATAGCGTGCTTCCAGCGATGGATCTCCTCCCGGTCAAGATGCGCTCCGCGGCCCCCGAGGCGGCTTCACTCGTTACCACCGGACCCTATGACCTGGTCGTCCTGGACGCACGATCGGATCTGCCAGCTGCCCGCAACCTTTGTCGTTTGCTGGGCACGGGCGGGCTGGACGTATCGATTCTTGCTGTGGTGACCGATGGTGGCATTGTCGCGATCGGACCGGAGTGGGGCGTATCCGATGTCGTGCTGGCCACGGCCGGGCCGGCCGAGGTGCACTGTCGACTGCGACTGCTTGCCGGTCGGAGTCATCCGGTGTCCAACTCCGGAATGATCAGCCTCGGTGACCTGACGATCGAGGAGAGCACCTACACCGCCCGACTCCGGGGTAAGACCCTGGAGCTGACGTACAAGGAGTTCGAGCTGCTGAAGTTCTTGGCGCAGCATCCTTCTCGGGTGTTTACCCGGGAGCAACTGGTGACCGAGGTATGGGGATACGACTTCTTCGGCGGCACCCGCACCGTCGACGTGCATGTGCGGCGACTGCGCGCCAAACTCGGACCGGAGCACGAATCGTTGATCGGAACCGTCCGTAATGTTGGTTACAAGATGGTGCCGCCGGCGCGGTCCGGCGCGCGCGAGGATCAGGCCAGCCCGGTCGGCTGACTGCCGGCCATCTGGTCTAGGTTCGATATTGGTCTCGTTCTGAATAAAAACCCGTGAAGGTGGACCCGTCATGACTGACGCCGATATCGCATTCGTCATCGCTGCCTGGCAAACTGCGCTCTCCGATGCCGAAGAGGGTGCGGTCCGCGGGTTGTTGAAGCGGGCTACCGAAACTGATGGCGTTGCTCCGTTCTCTGGCCATGTCATCGACGCCCTTGACCGCGAACCGGGCAAGGAGGCCGACGACTACGCGTTGGCCTTTGTCGAAGAGGTGCTGGTGGGCATCGCGGTCATTCACGAAGACGGCCCGGCCGAGGTGGCCGTGGATCCGCCGTATCGCCGCCATGGCATCGGGTCCGCGCTGCTGAAGCTGGTCCTGGCGAAAAGTGGGCGGGTCTGGGCCCACGGGGATCTGCATTCCGGGCGCTCGCTGGCCGAACAGCATGGGTTGCTTCGCACTCGGGAACTGTTGCAATACCGGCGGTCGCCGGGACCGCTGGCGCAAGCGGTGTGGCCGGACGGGGTTTCGGTTCGAAATTTTAAGGTCGGCCAGGACGAAGACGCCGTTCTCGGGGTGAATGCGCGAGCCTTCGCCTGGCATCCGGAACAGGGCAACCT
>JBBSRY010000146.1:0-6089 GCA_038242595.1 Mycobacteriales bacterium | reverse complement strand
TGCAATACCAACGGTTCGCAGATTCCGCGGGAATCGGACGCGGTGCTGTACACCCACGCCGGACCCGAGATCGGTGTTGCCTCGACCAAGGCATTCCTGGCACAAGTGGTGGCAAACCTGTTGGTGGGGCTGGCTTTGGCGCAGGCCCGGGGGGTCAAATACGCCGACGAGGTGGCCCGTGACTTCGAGGATCTGTGCCGGATGCCGGAAGCGGTCGCGGAAACGCTTCGCCGGATGGACCCGGTGCGCGACCTCGGACGTGATCTGGCGCAGTCCAAGGCGGTGCTCTTCCTCGGGCGTCATGTTGGATTCCCGGTGGCACTGGAAGGCGCCCTCAAACTCAAGGAACTTGCCTACATGCACGCCGAGGGCTTTGCCGCCGGTGAACTCAAACACGGTCCGATTGCGCTGATCGAAGAGGGACTGCCGGTGGTGATCGTCACCCCATCGCCGAAACTTCGACCGCTGCTGCATTCCAAGCTGCTGTCCAACATCCGCGAGATTCAGGCCCGCGGTGCACGCACCATCGTCATCTGCGAAGACGGCGACGACGTGGTGGCGCCCTTTGCCGACACCTTGATCGCACTGCCCAAGGTGCCGGTGCTCCTGCAGCCACTGGTGGCCACGGTGCCGCTGCAGGTGCTGGCTGCCGAGATTGCCAGGGCCCGCGGGTTTGACATCGACAAGCCGCGCAACCTGGCCAAGTCCGTCACGGTCGAATAGGTGATCCCCGAGCTGCCGGCCGGCGCCCAGGTGGTGGGTGTCGGCATCGATGTTGTTGCAGTGGAACGTTTTGCTGCCTCCCTGCAACGCACTCCGGCGCTGCGGGAGCGCTTGTTCTCGGCCGCGGAACAGGTAACCAAGACCGGTCACCCACGATCGGTGACATCCCTGGCGGCCCGTTTTGCGGTCAAGGAAGCGGTGGCCAAAGCGCTGGGAGTGCCGCGCGGGATGGACTGGCATCACTGCCGGGTGGCCAGCTCCGATAATGGACGACCAACCTTGGTGACCGTTGATACGGTCGCGGCGGCGGCATCGGCTGCCGGGGTCCGCAGTTGGCAGATTTCGATGTCCCATGACGCAGGTATCGCAGCGGCTGTGGTCATCGCCCTGGGCTGAGGTCCTGTCCACGAATTCTGGAAACTAGACCCCGGTGAGCGGTGCCAAGTGTCCAGTATTTGTCGCCACTGGTGGATGCTGAAGGCGTGACCAATCGCCAAACGTCCCCGCAGCCAACCCTGACGGCCTACCGCACAGACCAGATCTTGCAGGCCGAGGAAATAGCTCTCGCCCGCTATGGCCAAAAAGCCCTGATGCAACGCGCCGCGATGGCCGTTTCCGGGGCAGCCCTGCGGGTGGTGAAAAAGCGCAACGGCGTGATCCCCGGCGGCCGGGTCGCACTTCTGGTCGGCGGTGGAAACAATGGCGGTGACGCCCTGATCGCCGGTGCCCTGTTGCGCCGCCGGGGAATTGCCGTCACCGCGATACTGCTGAACCCGGAGAACACTCACTCCCGCGGACTGCAGACCCTACGACTCGCGGGCGGCCGCGCGATCGCGGCCGATCGGCCCGAAGTGCTGACCGTGGTGCAGGGCGCCGATGTCATCATCGACGGGGTGGTCGGAATCGGCGCCACCCCACCACTTCGACCCGACGCGGCAACCCTGATCGAGACCGCCAATGCTGCAACTGGTTTCAAGATCGCTGTAGATCTGCCGTCCGGAATTGACCCAAACACCGGACACCATCACGGCGCCGTATTCCGAGCCGATCTCACCGTCACCATGGGCGCCGCCAAGACCGGAATCCTGGTCGCCGAACACAGTGGACGGATCAAAATCGTCCCGATCGGGCTTGATCTGACGCAGGCTCCCGACGCGGTCAGTTTCGGTACCGCAAACACCCGGCTTCCGACTCCGGCCAGCGCCGATAACAAGTTCACCACCGGAGTGGTCGGCATTGCCGCCGGATCCCCAGGTTATCCCGGCGCTGCCGTCCTTGCCGTCGGCGCAGCCGTCCGGACCAGACCGGGGTTAGTGCGCTACGCGGGCTCTCAGGTCGCTCCGGTGCTGGCCCGTTGGCCGGAAGTGGTAGCGGCGAACAGTGTTACCGGTAGTGGTCGGGTGCAGGCCTGGGTAGTGGGCCCGGGGTTGGGCACCGATGAAGAGGCCTTGCAGACCATGATCGCGGTACTGACCGCGCAGGCCCCGGTTCTCGTTGATGCCGACGGACTTACGATGCTGGCCGATCACCGGAACCTGCTCGCCGAACGGGCCGAGCGGGGCGGGCAGACGTTGTTGACTCCGCACGCGGGCGAGTTCGCTCGCGTCTTTCCCGAGTTCAGCGCTACGGATCGGCTGGTCAATGCCAGGAGTGCCGCGTCGGCCTCCGGTGCCACCGTGTTGCTGAAGGGCAGTCGAACGATCGTGACGGACGGTGTACGAACCGCGGTCAACCTCACCGGCAGCGGATGGCTCGCGACCGCCGGATCGGGCGATGTGCTGGCTGGTCTGATCGGGTCGTTATTGGCCACCGGTCTGGACACATTTGAGGCCGCCTCCCTTGGCGCGCACCTACACGGCCGCGCCGGCGAACGGGCCCAGAGCAGCGAAGATGCCGGCGCTCAGGAATTGTGGGCACGGATTCGGTCGGGCTGACGGGTAATCTCGGATGACTCAACCGATAGGTTGTGCTCGGTGCCGATTTAGTCCGGCAGCTGTGTTCTGGTGCCGGCGTCGTGGCTGGCCCGGCCGAGGCTCTGACGCTGGTATTCGATTTGATTGTTTCGGGCTGGGTATTGCAGCACTCGGCATGGTTGCATCGGGGTATGACGAGGATTTCGGAGGGATCAGGCGTGCAGGACAGCGCATCGCGACCGCCCGTGGGGGCGGCGGCCACACTCAGCCCGATCGAGGTGAAGCAGCGCGGCCCCTCGCAGATTGCGATGTCCGCGCTTCCACAATTGGGCAACCAGCGCGCTCTGGCCACCATCGATCTGTCGGCCATCACCCACAATGTTCAGTTACTCAAGGCACGAACCAAGTCTTTGCTGATGGCCGTGGTCAAAGCCGACGGTTATGGGCACGGCGCAGTCCAGACCGCGAGGGCAGCGCTGGCCGGCGGCGCCGATTGGTTGGGTGTGGCCCTTCCGTCCGAAGCGATTGTCCTGCGGGATGCCGGTATTGACGCGCCCGTCCTGGCTTGGCTGTGGGCACCTGCCGAGGATATCGACGCCGCCCTGCGGGTCGGCGTCGCGTTGGCGGTTTCGACGCTGGCCCAATTGGACAGGGTTGTGGGCAGTGCGTCTCGTCTCGGGGTATCGCAGCCCCCCGAGATCCACCTCAAACTCGACACCGGCCTGGGGCGCAATGGGTCTTCCCGGTCCGAGTGGGTCACCCTGTGTCGAGCCGTGGCCAAAGCCGAAAAACTAGGCCACATCAGGGTTTCCGGTATCATGTCCCATCTGGCCGGCGCCGAGATCGTCGATGATCCCAGTGTGGCCGAACAGACCGAGGCCTTTATCGGTGGGGTGGCCGCGGCCCGCGAAGCGGGTTTGAAACCCACATTGATGCACTTGGCCAATTCCGCTGCCACCCTGCTGCATCCGAATACCCATTTCGACCTCGTCCGGTGCGGGATCGCCGTGTACGGCCTCGATCCGACCGAAAGCTACACGACCCCAAGGGTTTCCGTCGGATCGGCAGAGGGTTTGCGTCCGGCCATGACGTTGCGCGCCCAAGTGGTCCTCGCCAAACGGGTGGCAGTCGGTCATGGAGTGTCTTACGGCCTGACTTTTCGTACGCCCAAGGATACCGGACTGGCCCTGGTCCCACTGGGTTATGCCGATGGGATCCCCCGTGCTGCAAGCGGTTCCGTGTCAGTGGCAATCGATGGTGTGTTGTACCCGGTGGTGGGCCGGATAGCGATGGATCAGATGGTGGTCGACGTCGGAGATGCAGTGGTGATGGCCGGTGACGAAGTGGTGGTCTTCGGTAACGGCAAGTCGGACAAGGCCGAGCCCACCGCGAAGGACTGGGCCGTCGCAGCCGGCACCATCGACTATGAAATCGTTACCCGGATCAGCTCCCGAGTGCCGCGTGACTACCTGGCTGAAGATCCGAGATGAGCGTGGTGGGCAGGGCCTTCGGGATTGCCGGAGTTGTCGGCGGGGTCGTCGGCGCAGCAGCCCTGGGCGGAGTGACCGCGCAGCGCATTGCCCTGCGCAAATATCGTGACGGGGTCCTGGACGGTGAAGAGGCCTACGACGATCTACCGGTGGACCGGGGCTACTCTGTTGTCGCCCATGACGGGGTGTTGCTCAATGTCGAGGAAGTGGGACCGCTGGACGCCCCACTGACGGTGATCTTTGCTCACGGCTGGGCCCTGCGCCTGGGCGGGTGGCACTATCAGCGACTTGGCCTGGCCGGTATGGGTTTTGGCAGCAAGACCGGCAGCGGAAAGCCGGTTTCCAAGGGACCCCAAATGCGGATGGTCTTCTTCGATCAGCGCTCGCACGGAAAGTCCACCCGGCCAACAGTTTTGCACCCGTCGATGACTGACCTGGCGTTGGATCTGGCCGCCGTCATCGCCACCGCCGCTCCGGTGGGCCCGGTGGTGCTGATCGGCCATTCGATGGGGGGCATGGGTCTGCTCCGACTGGCCGGGTTGGATCCGGACTTCTTCGCCCAGCGGGTGGCCGGTGTCGGTCTGCTCTGCACCTCGGCAACCGCGCGTCCCAATCGGGAAATCGGTCGTATTTTCGTGCAGAGCGGTAATCCGGTGCTCAAAGTGTTGTCCTCCATCGCCACTCGCCATTCGGGGCTGATCGAACGTGGTCGGGCCAGTACCCGAGATGCGGTCTGGCTGGTGACCAGAGTGGTCGGTTTTGCCCGAAAAGACGTGCCGGCGCCGCTGGTGGATTACTTAGATGAAATGCTGACCGCCACCTCCATCGAGGTCATCGCAGATTTTGTGCCGGGCATCCTGGCGCACGACGAGGTGCAATCGCTCCCAGCGCTGGCCGGAATTCCGGTACTGGTGTTGGGTGGGGATTCCGATCGCATCACCCCGCCGGCGCAATCGCAGTTCATCGCCGATGCGCTCCCGGAAGCCGAGTTTGTCCTTGTCGAGCGGGCCGGTCACCTCGCACCGATGGAAGCGGCCGATGAGACCAACGAGGCGCTACGTCGGCTGCTACGCCGATCGATGAATTATGCAAATCGCAAACGCAAAGCAAGGAGTGCCTAGTGCTATCGCTGGAGTTGGCGCTTGCCACCCCGCAGGACACCGATGATTTCGGTCAGCGACTCGGGGCAGTGCTGCGGGCCGGCGATGTCGTCATTCTGACCGGAAGTCTCGGTGCCGGCAAAACCGCACTGACGAAGGGCATCGGCGCCGGACTCGGCGTGGTCGGCCTGATCAGTTCGCCGACCTTCGTGATCGCTCGGGTCCACCAGGGGCGCGCCGGTGGACCGGGGTTGGTTCATGTTGACGCCTACCGACTAGCGGGCAGTTTAGAGCTGGATGACCTGGATCTGGATACCGATCTGAGTCGATCTGCCGTCGTTGTCGAATGGGGCGAGGGGCTTGCCGAGCAACTTGTCGACGAGTACCTGACGGTGGTGATGACCAGGCTGCCTGATGACACCCGCCGGGCGGTGATCACCGGTGTTGGCGCCGGCTGGGACGATCGGCTGCCCTTGTTCCAATAGCGGTTCGGTGGGCCTTTTGGAAGCTTCTCGACGCTGAACACGCAGGCCAGACTGTTTGTCGGTGCCTCGCCGTACTGTTTTCGCATGGGGGAACAAGGGTTTGCATCGCTGGCGGAAGCCGCCGAACTGATCAAGTCCTGCGCCGACTCCCTGGCTCGTCTCAAGACTGGTTGCTTCTGGAAGATCAGCGGCGACGATCTGCTCAGGCTGGGCCAGCACATCGACCAATTGGAAAGGTCTGTTTTCGCGGTCCAGGTCCGTTGGGCGGGTGAAAGTCGACACCCAACAGCTCGCTGCGAAACATTCACACTCGTCCACCCAGGCGTTACTGCGTTCGGTCCTGAACATCTCGGCCGGCACCGCACTCGGCCGGGTGCG
>JBBSRY010000145.1:0-6098 GCA_038242595.1 Mycobacteriales bacterium | reverse complement strand
GCCGAGGCAAATTCGCCCACCTATTTGGGCGCCATCTGGTCCAAGGACAACACCGTCATGGTCGACCCGGCCCGGCTCGCCTGGGGATTGGCCGACGCCTGCGAACAGCTCGGCGTCAAAATTCACGAGAACACCCACGTCCAGGGTTTGGCCCGGGAGGGCGATTCGATGCAGTTGCGTACCCGCAACGGTGTTATCACCGCAGCGCAAGTAGCGTTGGGTACCAACGCTTTTCCATCGCTACTCAAGCGGGTCCGGCCGTTCGTCGTACCGGTTTACGACTATGCGCTGACCACTGAACCACTGAGTACCGAACAGTTGGCGTCCATCGGTTGGTCCAATCGCCAGGGCATCGGCGACTCCGGGAACCAGTTCCACTACTACCGTCTCACCGAGGACAACTCGATCCTCTGGGGCGGTTACGACGTCATCTATCACTACGGCAACAAGATCGACGAGCGATTTGATCAACGCCCGGCCACCTTCGAATTGTTGGCCGAACACTTTTTCCAGACCTTCCCGCAACTGGAAGGGTTGAAATTCAGCAACAGCTGGGGCGGGGTGATCGACACCTGCTCGCGGTTCTTCCCATTCTTCGGCACTGGTTTCGGCGGCCGCGTGGCCCATGCCACCGGCTACACCGGACTGGGGGTGGGAGCCACCCGCTTCGGCGCCCAGGTGATGTTGGATCTGCTGGACGGTGTGGACGACGATCTCACCCAACTCGACACCGTTCGGGGCAAACCGGTGCCGTTCCCGCCGGAACCGCTGCGCTCCGGAGTCATCAACATGACCCGGCGCTCGGTGGCCAAGGCCGATGCCAACGAGGGCAAGCGAAACCTGTGGCTGCGTTCACTGGATCGTTTCGGGTTGGGCTTTGACAGCTGACCGGAAATGAATACTGCTGAGCGCCGACGGTATTCGGTTCGAGGTCGGGCTCAAATGCATGTTATCTCCCCTCGAAATGACGAATCGTTGCGCGAAACGGGGGTGGCCTTGCATCAAAGTGCTTGTGCTGGTCAAGCTAGAGGCGCGTCACACCGTTCTGCGACCACTGAATAACGGGCCTAGCGGAAAATGCTGTCGGATCCCCGGCGGCCGAACACCAGATGAGAGTTGGCCACCATGGCGCGCTACGGCGCAATGTACGGACCCGATGTCACCTTCACCGGGGTTCCGCGCTGCGATCTAACGGATCCGTCGACCTATGCCGACGCCACCGCGATCATCGTCGGTGCCCCGTACGACTCGGGCACCTCCTACCGCTCCGGCGCCCGGATGGGTCCGTTTGCGCTGCGAACCTGCGATTACTCCGAGCACACCGGCTCCCGCCCCCATATCGCCCTTCGGGTGGATCCGCTGCAAGGCGTGGTCGATGCCGGCGACATTGAGATGGCTCCGACCGAGACCATTCGGTCGCTGAAGAATTTGCAGACCGCGATTCATCAGATCGTTGCGGCCGGCAAGATTCCGATCATCCTCGGCGGCGACCATACGGTGGCGATGGCCGATATCACCGGCGCAGCCGAGCATTTCGGCTTCGGCCGGCTCTCGGTAATTCACTTCGATGCCCACGCCGATACCGGTGACATCCAGTTCGGCTCGCTGTACGGGCATGGCCTGCCGATGCGTCGGCTGATCGAATCCGGTGCCGTCCGCGGTGACAAATTCCTGCAGATCGGACTTCGCGGCTATTGGCCAGAACCGCCCGAGCTGGCCTGGATGGCAGAGCAGGGGATGCGCGGCTACGAGATGGCCGAGATCCGGCGCCGCGGGATGGATGACGTCCTGACCGAAGCGATGGAAATCGCCATGACCGATACCGACGGCGTCTTCCTGTCGGTGGACATCGACGTGGTCGATCCGGGTATGGCCCCCGGCACCGGGACCCCGGAACCGGGCGGTCTCACCGGCCGTGAACTGCTCGACGCTGTCCGCCGGATCGCCCGTGAAACCAACCTGATCGGAATGGAGATCGTCGAGGTTGCACCGCCCTACGACCATTCCGACGTCACCGCCATGCTGGGTAATCGCGTGGTGCTGGAGACACTCTCCGGGATCGCCCGGAAGAAGGCTGACGAAGCCTCCGGTGTTCGGTGGGATGAATCCACCCCGGTACTGCAAGGACGCCTCGGTGAGCCCGCGGTCAAGTCTGCCCCGGGCAAGATACGGGCGCTGTTGGTCGGCGCCGGCGGAGTCGGTTCAGCGATTGTTGCCACCGCAGCCCGCCGGGATTTCCTGGAAGCCATGGTCGTGGCCGACTTCGACATGGGGCGGGCAGAACGGGCGATCGAAGCCGTCGGCGACGGACGGTTCATCGCCGCCCAGGTCGATGCCACCGATACCGAAGCCGTCGCCGGTCTGCTGAAGCGTTACCGCTGCGATCTGTTGCTCAACGCTACCGACCCGCGATTTGTGATGCCCCTGTTCACCGCCGCGCTCAATGGTGGGGCGCACTACCTCGACATGGCGATGTCGATGTCGGTGCCGCATCCGACCGACCCGTACAACACCCCGGGCGTCAAACTCGGCGACGAACAGTTCGCCACCGAAGAAGCCTGGAAAGCCGGTAACCAATTAGCGCTGGTCGGCATGGGCGTCGAGCCCGGACTATCTGATGTATTTGCTCGCTACGCCTCCGATCACCTGTTCAGTGAGATCGACGAGATCGGGGTCAGAGACGGTGGCAATCTGATCGTCGAGGGCTACGATTTTGCGCCCACCTTCTCGATCTGGACCACCATCGAGGAATGTTTGAACCCGCCGATCATCTACGAGAAAGAAAGAGGCTGGTTCACCACCGCACCGTTCTCCGAACCCGAAATCTTTGAATTTCCAGAAGGTATCGGGCCGGTTGAGTGTGTGAACGTGGAACACGAGGAGGTCCTGCTGATTCCACGTTGGGTGGATGCGAAACGGGTCACCTTCAAATACGGTCTTGGTGAAGAGTTCATCAACATGTTGAAGATGCAGCACGCGCTCGGCATCGATTCGACGGTTAAATTGCAGGTCGGCGATGTCAGCGTGTCGCCGCGCGATGTGATCGCCGCGCTGCTGCCGGATCCGGCCACCCTCGGCGACCGGATGAGCGGTAAAACCTGCGCCGGGACCTGGGTGAAGGGCACCGGCAAAGACGGCAATCCGCGCGAGGTGTACCTCTACCACGTCGTGGACAACGAGTGGTCCATGAAGGAATACAAGTCGCAAGCCGTGGTCTGGCAGACGGCAGTGTGTCCGGTCATCGCCATGGAGCTCATCGCCAATGGAACTTGGTCCGGTGCCGGAGTTCTCGGCCCGGAAGCCTTCGACGCAGTACCGTTCATGGAGTTATTGGGTCAGTACGGCGCCGGCTGGGGCATGCGCGAGGAGTAACTCGTTGGTCATTGTCGTTGATCAGGCGGGAGTCGTTGCTCGCCCGCTCGTTGCTCCTTAATCGCCTGATCGTTGATCGAGCGGAGTCGAGATCCCCGCTGCTGGAGACGGAAGCGCTGTTCCCTCACCAGTCTTCTGCTCCTGCGGCGGAAATTTCCGGGGAATGAACCCAAAAAAGGTGAGGGAACGTTTCAAGCGAGCCAAGGTGGTGTGGGAACGCGTCAGGCTAGCCAAAAAGGGTGAGGGAACGTTTCAAGCGAGCCAGCACGGTGAGGGAACGCTTCGAGCGAGCAAAAGTGGTGAGGAAAGATCACGGTCTACAGATACTGGCCAGTGCCCAGACTTGAGCCTGGTTCGTTCTTGGCCGGCTCGCCACCACTCTGGCCCGGCGGCAGGGCGCCACGCCGCATTTGCTCGATCTGCATCCGGGCAGCCATTTGCTGGGCGAACAGCGCCGTTTGCAGACCGTGGAAAACACCTTCTAGCCAGCCCACCAACTGTGCCTGTGCGATCCGCAATTCACTATCGGTCGGCACCGTGTCGTCACTAAATGGCAGCGCCAATCGGTCAAGCTCATCGGCCAGATCCGGTGTCAACCCAGATTTGAGTTCCAAGATTGACTGGGCATGAGTCTGCTTCAGGCGGACGCGACTGGCCTCGTCCAGCGGAGCGGCCCGCACTTCCTCCAGCAACTGTTTGATCATGGTGCCGATGCGCATCACCTTCGCCGGTTCACCAATGGCATCTGCCGGGTTCAACTCGTCGCCATCGCCGCGGGCGTTGATGGTGGTGGTGCCAAGTGGTTGCCCATCGGGGCCGATGACCACGACGCGTTGCTGCTCTGAATCGCTCATATTGTTCATTCTGCCCAATCTTCTGCCGGTCCAGCGCACCCGACCCGATCAGACATCGGCGCCGCCCGGCGCGACCAGCACGATCTTGCCACCGGGTGAGTTATCCGATTCCAGAAGTTCGTGAGCGCGAGCTGCCTCCGGAAGCGGGATCTGCGCACCGATCTGTGGCCGAACCCGCCCGTCATTGATCAGCGGCCACAGGTAGTGGCTGACTTCGGCGACGATCTCGGCCTTCGAACCGTGGCCGGTGACGGGACGCGAGCGCAGCGCCGTGGCCGCAACCGTCCGGCGCATCCGTAGCAGCGAATTGAGGTCGATCTCGGCCTTGGTCCCGCCCTGCATCCCGATGATGACCAGCCGGCCGCCGTCGGCCAGCGCGTCAATATTCCGGGTGAGATATTTGGCGCCGATGACATCGAGAATGACGTCTGCGCCGCCCACTTTAGCCAGCTCGGCCCCGAAGTCATCCTGTCGATAGTTGATCAGAATCTCTGCACCCAGCGCTTCACAAGCGGTCAGCTTTTCTTTCGACCCAGCGGTGACCGCGACCCGGAGTCCAAGGGCGACGCCAATCTGGATGGCCATGGTGCCGATGCCGCCCGCCCCGCCGTGAATCAGCAGCACCTCACCCGGAGCCGCTTTGGCCGTCATCACCAGGTTCGACCAGACGGTGCACGCCGCCTCCATCAGACCCGCCGCCTCGAGCTGGTTCAGCGGGAGCGGGATCGCCAGTACCTGGGTCGAGGGGACCACCACCTTTTCCGCATAACCGCCGCCGGACAGTAACGCGCAGACCTCGACGCCTACCTCGAAGTCCAGTACGTCTGACCCGACAGCGCTGATCACCCCGGCGCACTCCAGGCCTAAAATTTCGGACGCCCCTGGTGGCGGGGGATAAAAACCCTTGCGCTGCATGATGTCCGCACGATTGACCGCAGAAGCGGCTACGTCGATCAGCACCTCGGAAGGCCCTGGGACGGGGTCCGGTACCTCCGCCCACTCGAGGACTTCCGGACCGCCGGGTTCACTCATCACAATGGCATGCATCTGCTGAACACTAATCATGAGCTTTTCGTGGCGCTGTGCGGCATGGTGAAGGGCGACGAGCCGGGGAGGAACGAAATGGGCAGTTTTGCCGAGGTGCAGGAGCAACCGATGGTTCTGGCCGACTATTGGCCATTGTTTCAACTGCGCTTGACCACACCCCGATTGACTATGGCGCCGCTGACGGATCCCGATATGGTCGATTTGTTGGCGGTGATCCTCGGCGGTATCCATCCGCCTGATCAAATGCCGTTCGTTGCGCCGTGGACGCAGGCGCCGCGCGCGGAGCTGATCCCGAATACCCTGCAGTTTCTCTGGAAGCAACGGGTGGAATTGGCGCCGCAGAAGTGGACCATTCTCTTCGGCGTCCGTCACGAAGGGCGCATGGTGGGGTTGCAGGAGGTATCTGCTTCGTCCTTCGCCGTGCGTCGCACAGTCGAGACCGGCTCTTATCTGGGGATTCCGTTCCAGGGCAGGGGATTCGGCACCGAGATGCGGGCCGCGGTAGCGCAGTTTGCCTTCGACCATCTCCTCGCGGAGCGTGCTGAATCGGCGGCATTCCTGGACAACCCCACCTCACAACGGGTTTCGGCGAAGTTGGGATACCTGCCGAATGGACAGCAGCTGCTGGAGCGTCGTGAGGGGGAGAGGGTGCTGAGTCAAGAGCTTGTGTTGACGCCGGTCACATTTGTCCGGCCGGCTTGGGAGTTGCAGGTCGAGGGTTTGGCAGCTTGCCGTGCGGAATTGGGTCTCAACCAGCCCTAGCGCTGTGATGTGTGACATTGTACTGTCAAGTTTTATGACCAGCTCCGATATTCCTGTCGTTCG
>JBBSRY010000144.1:0-6101 GCA_038242595.1 Mycobacteriales bacterium | reverse complement strand
CCATCGGTGACGGGCGGGTTGAGCCCTGCCACCGCAGCCGTCGGGTCGACCCGCCTTCTCCGCAAAACATTTGTGATGACCCAGTTCGAGGGGAAATGTCCACTACGCAAGGCCACTCAAGTCAGAGTCGTGACGTCATGACCGACCGGCTCGACGGCGACGAGAACCGGGCCGAGACCACACCGAAGGGCGCCGGCATCGACTTCGGTGCTCTGGACGAGGCACCGACGTTGCGGACTAAGGTCACCGAGGTGGCCGGCAAACCCTCGAGTATCAGTGGTTCTTCGGTACGTCTGGGGGATCGGGTCTTCAAGGGCCTGGCAGCCGGCTCCGGTGGATTACTGCTGCTGGTGATGGCGGCGATAGCCGGCTTCCTGATCGTCAAGGCCTGGCCTGCCTTTGTCGGCGACAACGCCGGCAACCTGTTCACCACCCAGGCCTGGCGGCCGGCCGCGTCCCCGCCCAATTTCGGTATTGCGGCCCTGTTCTTCGGCACCGTCGTTTCATCGTTGATCGCGATGTTGATCGGAGTGCCGATCGCCATCGGCATCGCGCTGTTCATCGCGCACTATTCCTCGCGGCGAGTGTCTACCTTCCTGGGGGGCGTTGTCGATCTGCTGGCAGCGGTTCCCTCGCTCGTCTTTGGCATGTGGGGTCTGTATTTCTTGATTCCGGAAACTGTCGGCTTCCAGAAGTGGCTGACCGATTACTTCGGCTGGATACCACTTTTCGATACCGCACAGGAGATGACGGTCAACCAGTACGGAAAGTCGTTGTTGATCGCCGGTCTGGTGCTGGCGATCATGATCATCCCGGTGGTGTCTGCCGTCAGCCGCGAGGTGTTTCTCCAGGTTCCGCGTGAAACCATGGATGCCGCAATGGCTTTGGGCGCCACCAAATGGGAAATGGTCAAAACCGCGGTGCTGCCCTTCGGTCGCCCCGGAATGATTTCCGCTGCCATGCTCGGTCTGGGGCGCGCTCTGGGTGAAACGATCGCGGTCGCGCTGGTTCTCAACAGTGGATTCCAAATCAACTGGCATCTGACCGAACCGGGCGGCGACACCTTCGCCTCCACCATTGCGCTGAAGTTCGGTGAGGCATCCGGTTCCCCGCTCGGTATCCCGGCGCTGATCACCGCCGGTCTGTTCCTGTTTGTCATCACCCTGATCGTCAACTCGATCGCTCGTGTTGTGATCGCCCGTAAGAAGGAGTTCATCTGATGACAACTCTCAAAACTGCTGCGCCGAAGCGGGCCGCCCCGTCGGCGCTGGTTGGCGCGCGACTGCCGAATTGGGCGCCGATTGCCTGTGGTGTCGCTGCCCTCGCGTTGGCCTTGGCCGCCAAGTTCAGCATTGGTTGGGACGGCTGGGGCACCTCCTTCTGGGCCGCCGCAGCACTTTTCGTCGTCATCCTGAGCGCTTGGTCGTTCTCGGTCGAGGGCAAGCGCCGCGCCAAGGACCGCTTCGCCTCCACGCTGATCTACGCCTCCTTCGTCGCCGCCGTGGTGCCGTTGGTTCTGATCCTCGGCTACATCGCAGTCAAGGGATTTGGCACGCTGTCGGCAGATTTCCTGACCCACTCGATGAACGGGGTGAGTACCCGGCGCGAGGGCGGCGGTGTGTACGCCGCGCTGATCGGCACTCTGGAGCAGGTCGGAATCGCCGCGATCATCGCGTTGCCCATCGGGCTCTTCACCGCGATCTACCTGGTGGAGTACGGCAAGGGCAAGTACGCCAAGGCGGTGACCTTCTTCGTCGACGTGATGACCGGTGTTCCTTCCATCGTGGCCGGCCTGTTCGTCTACACCTTCCTGCTACTCGGCTTCGGGCTGCGCCCCTTTGGCGTCGCCGGCGCCATCGCACTGGCCATCCTGATGTTGCCGGTGGCAGTTCGTTCCGCTGAGGAAATGCTCAAACTGGTACCCCGGGAACTTCGGGAATCGGCCTACGCGCTGGGTGTTCCGCGCTGGCGGACCATCCTGAAAGTGGTTCTGCCGACGGCAATGTCAGGTCTGATCACCTCCGCGCTGCTCGCCGTCGCCCGGGTCGCCGGTGAAACCGCACCCCTGATTCTATTGGTCGGCTACACCGCATCGATCAACAACAACCCGTTCTCCGGCGACCAGGCAACACTGCCGATGATGATCTGGGATCAGCTCGGCAAACTCGGTGGATCGGTCACCGACAATACCTCCGGACGCGCCTGGGGCGCCGCGCTGGTTCTCGTCCTGCTCGTGCTGATCCTCAATATTGGGGCCCGCCTGTTGGCGCGGGCTCTTCGCCCCAAAGCCCGCTGACCACAACCCTTTTCTGGAGCACAAGATGGCCAAACGTATTGATGTCGAAGATTTGAATGTGTACTACGGTGACTTCCTGGCCGTCGAGGGTGCCTGGATCAACATCGCCCCGCTGACCGTCACCGCGTTCATCGGGCCGTCCGGTTGTGGCAAGTCCACCTTCCTGCGGACGCTGAACCGGATGCATGAAGTCATCCCCAGCGGCCGGGTCACCGGCAAGGTGCTGCTGGATGGGGAGGACCTGTACGGACCGGGGGTGGACCCGGTGAATGTGCGGCGCACCGTCGGCATGGTGTTCCAGAAGGCAAACCCGTTCCCCGCCATGACGATCTACGACAATGTGGTGGCCGGTTACAAGTTGGCAGGTGCCAAGAAGAACAAGAAGGAATACGACGATATCGTCGAGCGCTCGCTGCGCGGAGCGAACCTCTGGGAAGAGGTCAAGACGCGTTTGAACCGCCCCGGTGGGGGTCTTTCCGGTGGTCAGCAGCAGCGGTTATGCATCGCTCGGGCAATCGCGGTGGAGCCGGAAGTTCTGTTGATGGATGAGCCGTGCTCGGCTCTGGACCCGATTTCGACGCTGGCCATCGAGGATCTGATCACCGAACTCAAGCAGAGCTACACGATCGTGATCGTCACGCACAATATGCAGCAGGCCGCTCGGGTCAGTGACCGCACCGCATTCTTCAACCTGGCCGGCGTCGGGCAGCCGGGCAAGCTTGTAGAATATGACGAGACGGCGAAGATCTTCAGCAATCCGTCGAAAAAGGCTACCGAGGACTACATTTCGGGTCGCTTCGGCTGATCTGACTCGACAACAAAGGCCCCCACAGTTGTGCGGTGGGGGCCTTTGCACTGGGCGAACCCGATGCGGCGTGGGGAACGTGCTCAGCGTTCAGGTGCCTCGTAGGCCGGAGTGGTGTCACCGCCGACATTCTCACCGGTCACCAGGAAAATCACCCGACGCGCGACGGCTACCGCGTGATCGGCAAAGCGCTCGTAAAAGCGGCCCAGCAGTGCCAGGTCGACAGCGGGTGCTGTGCCGTGCTCCCACTGCGGATTCAGCAGGGCGGCAAAGAGTTCGCGGTGCAGGTCGTCCATCAAATCGTCCTCGGCCTCCAAGGTCTTGGCCAGTTCGATATCGCGTCTCAGGAGTACCTTCTCCGCCTGATCGGCCAGATGCACGGCAACACTGCCCATCCGCTCGAACACGGGGCCGATCTCGGTCGGTACCACGGCGGCCGGGTGCCGGCGTCGGGCGGCCTTGGCCACGTGGATGGCCAGCGCGCCCATCCGCTGCAGGTCGGCCACGATCCAGAGAGCGGAGACCACCACTCGCAGGTCCGAGGCGACCGGGGCCTGCAGTGCCAGTAGTTCCAATGCGACTTCCTCTGCGCTGCTGCGCATTTCGTCGATCTGGACATCACGGGCGATGACGTGCTCGGCCAGCGCCAGATCAGAGGAGAGCAGTGCTTTGGTGGCATCGCGCATTGCATCACTGGCGACCTGGCACATTCGTGCACCATGTTCGCCGAGGTCAACCAATCGGATTTGATAAGCCTGTCGCATGATCCCAGGATAGGTCGCAGATCAAGACCGTTTGACCACGGCAGGTGAACGCTGGGTGAATGAAAGCGGGCCATCCGGCCTTAGAGCTACTGGTGCTCCGCCCTGGGGACCACTCGGTGCCCGTAGCGCTGTCCCAGCTTGATGGCCGGCTTCTCCACCCACCGGTAGGTCAGGATGCTGATGCCGAAAATCAGCGCCAGCCAGACCAACACCGACAATCCCCATGGCGCAAAGACCGGTACCGAGGCCAGCACGACGCCGTGGATCAGGTACACCGAATAGCTGATCTTGCCCACTCCGGTGGCCAACGCCGGAGCCGGACGCCGCTGCCACCACAAAATGCCACCGGCGAAAACGGTGTAGGCGAGCGCCCAGGCAATCATCAGCGACGTGGTGGACTCGGAGGCAATGCTGAATTCGTTGCTGTCATTGATGGTCAACAGGCAGGCTCCGGCGAGCAGGATGCCAGCAACACATCCCAGAAGTACGCGCAGGCTGTAGGTACCGCAGTACCACCGATAAAACACAGTGCCGATGAACATTGACGCGAGCGAGAAACTGCCGACCGGAATTCTGGCACCGAACACCAATCCCACCACGGACAGTAGGAGGATCCCGGCGCAGGCCAGGAACGCGAGCGTGCTGGATCGGCGATGCCAGCCCACGACAAACAGCACCGACATCAGAGCGTAGAACAACATTTCCCAGGCCAGCGTCCAATACGGGCCGACAGCGTCCGGGCTACCCAGGAACTGCTGGAGCATGGTCACATTTGCCAGCCAGTCCAGCGAGCTCAGAGTCAGGCCGACAGGCCGGTCCAGCGCGAAGAGCGCAAAGGCCAGCGCCAGACTGACCCAGTACATCGGGTAGAGACGGAAGAAACGGCTGGTCCAAAATCCCTTGAGCGAATGGCCCCGTTCCAGAGTGGCCGGGATGATGAAGCCGCTGCACAGGAAGAACACCGTGACGCCCAGCTGCCCGAATTGCAGGTAGTCGGCGGTGAATTCCCGAATTTGACGAGATTGCAACTCGCCGATGTGTTGGATCAACACAAACAACACTGCCAGACCGCGAAGCGCGTCCAGAAACCCGAGCCTCTTGCTGATCGGCGTAATCGGCGTCGGGCCGGAGTCATCGGCCGCCGGCACACTGGCCAACTCGCCGGATGTCATGTTTGCCACCCTAACCGCCGACCGTCGCACAGTTCACCGTCAGTGGCCACGCTTGGTTACAGGCAATCTCCGGTGGCCGCGTTGACCTGCGCAATA
Source organism: Mycobacteriales bacterium (assembly GCA_038242595.1). Taxonomy (GTDB): domain Bacteria; phylum Actinomycetota; class Actinomycetes; order Mycobacteriales; family Nakamurellaceae; genus Nakamurella. The sequence goes on along the minus strand of JBBSRY010000144.1, from coordinate 968 downwards.
CCGGCCACCACTTCGCTGGGATCGGCAGTTGCCGGATCGGCGGCATCCGGATCGGACTCCGCGTCGGTATCGGCGCTCGGCGTGATGACACTGCCGGCCGATCCGTCGGGGACCTGGGCCAGCAGTTCGGCCGAGATCGGATCACCCACCGCAGCAGCGACCAGATTGTTGTCGTAGGAGGTGCCAACGATCAACCGGACAGTATCGCCCAGCTCATCGTTCACCGCCAAAGTGGCTCCGGGAGCCGAAGCGGCAACAGTGAGCGCGGCTGCCTCGTTACCGGTGGCGTACTCGACCGTGATGCCATCCTGCGTCTGATCCGGATCCAACCGTTCGAGTGAGGCCTCTGGAACCGTGTAGCCGAACTCGCTCAGCGCAGCTGCCACCTCGCCGGCCAGCCCATCGCGGTCGGCGGCGTTGACCACCGTGATGTCGATCAGGTCCGGTGCCACTGTCAGAACCGGATCGGCCACCACGGCGGGAGTGGTTTCCACCGGGGTGGTTTCCGTCGCCGCGGCTTCGGGTTCGGTGCCGGGGATCGGGGTGTCGGTCCGGATGGCGTTGAGCAGTACATCGGCGCGGTCCTGATCGATGTCCATCGATCCGCGTTCATCGGCGGGTTGTGAGATCACCGTCGGCAGGGTGTAAAAGGTGACCTTGGCCGGGTCCAAGTCGCCCAGCGATTCGGCCAGGTTGAGCAGGGTCTGGAAATCGACACCCGAGGTGCTGGTGTTCTGGGTGAAGGCTTTGACAAAAGCGTTCAGTCTCGCCGGGTCCAGCAGTGTCCCGGCGGACTTCACCTTCTGCAGGATCGCCGACAGGAGCAGCTGCTGCCGGTGAATTCGGGCGCTGTCGGAGCCGCTGTCGCCCTCCACCTTTCGGGCTCGGGCCAGATTCAACGCCTGGGCGCCATCGACGTCCTGGACGCCACCGCTGGCCAGCACTGTCGCCAGCTGACCGTCGATGAT
>JBBSRY010000143.1:0-6133 GCA_038242595.1 Mycobacteriales bacterium | reverse complement strand
CGAATCGATCGCCCAAGCATCCGAAGCCGAGATTGCGGCGGTCGACGGTGTCGGCCCGACCATCGCGGTCGCAGTATCGCAATGGTTTGCCATCCCGTGGCACCGGGACATTGTGAACAAGTGGGCTGCCGCCGGAGTTCGGATGGCCGACGATACAACTGAGCGCGCCGAACAAACTCTGGTCGGATTGTCAATTGTGGTGACCGGATCTTTGCCTGGATTCTCTCGAGACGAAGCCAAGGCGGCGATTCTCGAACGAGGGGCGAAAGCAGCCGGGTCCGTGTCTTCCAAGACCGCCTTCGTGGTGGTCGGCGGCGATCCCGGCTCCAAATACGATAAGGCGGTTTCGCTGAAGGTGCCGATTCTTGACGAGGACGGATTCCGAGTGCTGCTTGATGACGGGCCGGAGGCGGCACGAGCGGTGGCCACGATCGGCCCGGGCGAAGGCTGATCAGCCAGAGCGCCTGAAGGGTGATCACTTCGACAGCACAGAGCCCGATCGGGTCACTGCGAAAGCGCAGGACCCATCGGTTCATCCGCCCCGGTGCGAGCCCTAGCGGGTCAGGTAGCGAGGCGCTTGACGAGCTTGGCCTTGGCGCTGGGCCACTCATCGATCAGGATCGAGAACACCACGGTGTCTCGATGCGATCCATCGGCGCGGATGACGTGGCGACGCATCACTCCCTCGCGAACGGCGCCGAGCCGAGCAATCGCTCCTTGCGAACGGACGTTGATAATGTCGGTCTGTATCTTCACCCTGCCGAATCCGCAGACTTCGAAGGCCTGTCCCAGGACCAGCAGTTTCGCTTCCGCGTTGACGGTGCTCGCCCAGACCTTGGGGTTGTACGCAGTCCAGCCGAGATGGGCGCGCTCGTTCTGCAGATCCAAATCGCCCAGTGAGGTGGTGCCGACAACCTCGCCCGCCGAGCCCAGCTCCGAGTCCTGAACCAATCTGATGGTGTAGGGCACATGGGACTGATGTTCCAGGCGTCCGGCGAAGAGCTGCCAAATCTGTTCCTGGGTCTGCGGGCGTCCCGTCGGCCCGCCGCCATAACCGGCGGCGTAAACCTGATCGTCCTGCAACGCAGCAAAAAGTCCTGGTCCATCCTCGTGCACTGTTGGATCCAGGCGGACATGGTGACCGACCAGGGCGCCACTGGGGCGGCGAGCGACCATGATTACTTCTCCTCTGTGCGGCGTACGGGTAGGGGCCCGTCGATTCATCCGTAGACTCCCAATCGGTCAGTATCCACCAAACGGAATCACCGAACAGCCCCACTAAAGACTTCCGGCAGGCCACCAGCAGCCGGACAATACCGAAGGAGCAGTGTCCTGCGCATCGTGTTTGCCGGAACCCCCGAACCGGCTGCTCCGTCACTTCGAGCGCTGATCGCCTCCGAGCATCAGGTCATCGCCGTCATTACCCGACCCCCGGCGCGCTCCGGCCGAGGGCGAACCCTGCGCGCCAGCCCGGTGGCCGAAGTCGCCGCCGAATTCGGAATCCCCATCCTGACCCCGGTCAGTGCCCGCGACCCCACATTTCTGACCCAGCTCGAGGAGCTCGGTCCGGATGCCGCCGCAGTCGTGGCCTACGGTGCTCTACTGCCCCAACCGGTGCTGGACGTGCCCACTCACGGCTGGGTCAACCTGCACTTTTCGCTGTTGCCGACGTGGCGGGGCGCAGCACCGGTGTATGCCGCGATCAAACACGGTGATGAAATCACCGGCGCCAGCACATTTTTGCTCGAAGCCGGATTGGATACCGGGCCAGTGTTCGGCACGGTCACCGAAACCATCGAGCCCACCGACACCACCGGAGATCTACTCGCAAGGCTGGCCACGGCCGGGGCAAGGCTACTGGTCCGGACCATGGACGGCCTTGCCGACGGTAGTTTGTCGCCGGTTGGGCAACCGTCGGATGGAATCAGCCATATCGGAAAAGTTACTGGGGCGCAGGCGGAAATCGACTGGCAGATACCAGCTTTCGCCATCGACCGGCTGATTCGCGCGCTGACCCCCGACCCGGGTGCCTGGACCACATTTCGTGGCGACCGAATCGGCCTCGGTCCGGTTGAACTTGCTCCACTACCCACCGATGGCCGCGAATTGGCGCCAGGTGAACTTAGTGCGACCAAGAAAGAGGTACTGGTGGGCACGGCGTCGGGCGCCCTCCGACTGGGCTTGGTCACACCGCCGGGCAAGAAGCCGATGCCTGCTCCGGACTGGGCACGCGGCGCGAGAACCGCCACCGGCGAACAGTTTCGGCCCAGTTCAACACAGGAAAGTGATCCCGGACCGCAACCAGCCGACCCGGAACAGCTCCCGACCACCACCCGGTCGAACACCAACAGCAATGAGGCACGCTCATGAGTCGACCCACTGGACCTCAACGTAAGGGACCGACCGGTCCGCCGCGGCGGCCGAGCACCCAGCAGCCACCCACAGCTGATCCGGCACGGCAGGCGGCCCTGGACCTGCTGACGGCTGTTCGTGCTGATGGCGCCTATGCCAACCTCGCACTGCCGAAAATTCTCAACGAGCGCCGGATCTTCGGCCGCGACGCCGGCTTGGCCACCGAACTCGCTTACGGAACGTGCCGGGCGATGGGTCTGCTCGACGCGATTCTGGCCCGAGGGTCCGGCCGACCTCTGGCCGAGTTGGACGGAATAGTGCATGATGCACTCCGGCTGGGGGCCTATCAGTTGTTGCGGACCAGGATCCCGGCGCACGCGGCAGTGTCGGCGACGGTGAATCTGATCCGTACCGGCCCGAAACCGGGAGCTGCCGGCTTTGTGAACGCGGTGCTGCGTCGAGTCTCCGAACGCGATGAACAAGCCTGGGTCGAGTTGCTGGCCCCCGATGTCAATGTCGATCCGATCGGGCACTTTGCCGTCGAAACGGCGCACCCCAGGTGGATCGCAGAAGCAATCGCCGACGCCATCGGTGTTCCGCAGAAAGCCGATTACGACGAGCTGCATGCCGCTCTGGTGGCCGATGATCAGCGTCCCCGGGTGCATTTGGTGGCCAGACCGGGCCGGATCACCGTTGACGAACTGATCGAAGAATCCGACGGCATCCCGGCGGCGTACTCACCGTTCGGTGTGTACCTGCCCGAAGGCGACCCCGGCCGGATCAGAGCCGTCGCGACCGGGCGGGCCGCCGTTCAGGACGAGGGTTCGCAACTGGTTGCCATCGCGCTGGCCACGGCTTCGCTACCAGGGTCCGATACCCGCTGGCTCGATCTGGCGGCCGGTCCCGGTGGCAAGGCAGCGCTGCTCGGAGCCATCGCGGCCGAGCGCGGAGCCACCCTGGAGGCCGTTGAAATCACCCCACATCGTGCAGAGCTGGTCAAACAAACCGTTGTCGGGTTGCCAGTGACCGTGCATATCGCCGACGGCCGTGATTCCGGTCTTCCGGAGGCAAGTTTTGATCGCGTTCTCCTGGACGCTCCCTGCACCGGACTCGGTGCGCTGCGACGGCGCCCGGAAGCACGTTGGCGAAGGTCACCCGCTGATGTGGCCGAGTTGGTCCAGCTCCAGGGCGAGTTGCTGGCTGCGGCATCGAAACTGGTGCGCCCCGGCGGGATCATCGGCTATGTGACGTGTTCGCCCCACCTGGCGGAAACTGAGCAACTGATAGCGAACAGACCGGAAGGGTTGGAAATAATTGATGCCCGGCCGTACTTCCCCGGCGTCCCGTCACTCGGTGACGGGCCGACCGTTCAGCTGTGGCCGCATCGTCATGGCACCGACGCCATGTTTGTGGCGTTACTGCGCAAGCAGTAAAGCCACAGCTCGCCGGAACCGAGTCCCTCTCGACACTAGGCTGACGCATGTGACTTGTGCCCCCATGATTGCCCCATCGATTCTTTCCGCAGACTTCGCCAACCTGGGCGCGGAGGCCGAAGCCGTCCGCGGCGCGGATTGGTTGCACGTGGACGTGATGGACAACCACTTCGTGCCGAATCTGACGCTGGGTCTACCGGTGGTCAAATCGCTACTGGCCGCTACCGATATCCCGATCGACTGTCACCTGATGATCGACGATCCGGACCGCTGGGCCATTGGCTATGCCGAGGCCGGTGCCTATAACGTCACCGTTCACGCCGAGGCGGTCAAGAACCCGATCGCGGTGGCGCAGAACCTGCGGGCGGCCGGGGCCAAAGCAGGCTTATCGCTCAAACCCGGGACCAGCCTGGATGATTGGGCCGAGGTGCTCAAGCATTACGACACGCTGCTGATCATGACGGTAGAGCCGGGTTTTGGTGGTCAATCCTTCATCACCGACATGCTGGCCAAGATCAGGCAGGCCCGACAGTTGGTGCAGACCGGGCACCTCAAGGTGCTCATCGAGGTTGACGGCGGCATTGCCGCTGACACCATCGAGGCGGCAGCAGAAGCCGGCGCCGATTGTTTCGTGGCTGGATCGGCAGTCTACGACGCAGCCGATCCAGGATTGGCAGTGGCGCAGTTGCGTCGATTGGCTGCCGCAGCCTCCCCACTCTGATCGGCCGCTGCCGACCCGCAACGATGTGCGATAAATCGCACATCGTTGCCGCTCATCACCCGGCGCAGGGTTGAGCGCGCGTCCGGTGGGCCCGCCCCACGCAGCAGTAGGGGAGGATGGAAGCAGACCGCAGGTGCGGACACCCGATGCGGGGTAAGAGACGAGTTGTGAAACTGAGAGGAACGGCGATGTTCACCGGAATCGTCGAGGAGCGCGGCGAAATAGTCGCACTCGAAGTGGCCGCCGACGGCAAGGATGCTCGCATCACCGTCCGCGGACCCAAGGTCACCAGCGACGCGGGCCATGGGGATTCGATCGCGGTCTCCGGCGTCTGTCTGACCGTCATCGATCAGGCAGATGGCAGCTTCACCGCCGACGTGATGGCCGAAACACTGCTGCGCACCACCGTCGGAGCGCTCAAGGTGGGAGACCCGGTAAATCTGGAACGGTCGGTCACCGCCGCGACCAGACTCGGTGGGCACATCATGCAAGGTCATGTCGACGGCATCGGTCGCATTGTCGAGCACCTGCACCACGATGCCTACGACGAGGTCAAGATCGCAGTTGAGGCCGGGCTGGGGCGCTACATCACCAGTAAGGGCTCCATCGCAGTCGACGGAATCTCACTTACCGTTATCGACGTTGTTGATACAGCCGGCGGCAGCGAATTTACCCTGGGGATCATTCCGGAAACCAGGCAGGCAACAACACTGGGTACGCACCCGGTGGGGGCCGCAGTCAACATCGAGGTTGATGTGATGGCCAAATATGTCGAACGGTTATTGACAGCGCACCCGGGTAAGTCGGGAGCACACCAAGAGAGCACACATCATGACATCAACAAATAACGGCGGGCGCACGCAGACCGTCTCCGAACAACTTTCCGAGGCTGCCGGCTTCAACACCATCGAGCATGCGGTGGCCGAGATCGCCGCCGGCCGGCCGGTGGTCGTGGTGGATGACGAAGATCGGGAGAACGAAGGCGATTTGATCTTCGCTGCCGAACTCGCGACGTCCTCGTTGGTTGCCTTCACCGTGCGGTACTCCTCCGGTGTCATCTGCGTGCCGCTGGAGGCCGCTGATTGCGATCGGCTCGAGCTATCGCCGATGACCCGGGTCAACACCGACCCGAAGCAAACCGCCTACACCATCTCGGTCGACAGCAAACTCGGTGTCACCACCGGTATCTCGGCCGCTGATCGCGCTCAGACCATCCGAAGCCTGGCCGACCCGAAGACCGAAGCCGGCGACCTGAGCCGGCCGGGTCATGTCTTCCCGTTGCGCTCCAGAGAGGGCGGGGTTCTGACCCGCCCCGGCCATACCGAGGCGGCCGTCGATCTTGCCATTCTGGCCGGCCTGCGCCCGGCCGGCGGCATTGCCGAGATCGTCAATGACGACGGATCGATGGCGAGGTTGCCGCAGTTGCGAGTTTTTGCCGACGTCCACAAACTCGCACTGATCTCCATTGCCGACCTGATTGCGTACCGGCGCCGGACCGAGGTGCAGGTGGAGAAAGTCGCCGATGCCAGATTGCCGCTACCGCAGGGCGAATTTCGAGCCGTCGGTTTCCTTTCCAAGGTCACCGGCAAGGAACTGATAGCGCTGGTCCACGGCGAGATCGGCGATG
>JBBSRY010000142.1:0-6137 GCA_038242595.1 Mycobacteriales bacterium | reverse complement strand
CTTCCTGCCGGATCAACCATCGAGGCTCAGAACAGACCCTGACCGGCCACCGGATGCGGCGCCTCGAAGAGGGCGCTGACTGATTCCCCGTCATGGATCCGTCGCATCGCCTCGGCCAGCGCCGGCGCGATGCTCAGTACGGTCAGCTTCGCGGATTTGTGCGGGATGGGAACCGTATTGGTGCAGACGATTTCGACCACATCATCCAAAGCGGCAATCCGGTCCAGTGCGCCGTCGGCGAACAGACCATGGGTACAGGCCACCCGGATCGACGCTGCGTTTTGTTCTCTGAGCAGTCGAACCAATTCGATAACCGTGCTGCCCTTGGCGATTTCATCGTCGAGCACGATGACATCGCGTCCCTCGACCTCGCCGATGATCGAGGTGATCGCCACGTGATCGTCCGGGAACCGCTGTTTGGCCCCGGCCGCTACCGCAACGCCCAGCATGCGAGCAAAAAATGCGGCCTCCTTCGCATTGCCCAAGTCCGGGGAGACCACGGTCGTATTGGTCAGGTCGTACTGCCGGAAGTGCGCGGCCAGTTCGCGCAGCGCATGCAGATGATCAACCGGGACACTGAAAAACCCATGCACCTGCGGGGAATGCAGGGTCATCGCGAGCACCCGGCTGGCGCCGGCGGTCACCATCAGATCGGCCATCAACCGGGCGCCGATCGATATCCGCGGTGCATCTTTCTTGTCCGAGCGGGCGTAGGCGTAATGCGGCATCACCACGGTGATTCGCGCGGCCGAGGCGCCGCGGGCGGCATCGAGCATCAGCAGCAATTCCACCAGGTGCGCGTCCACCGGTTCAACCAACGGTTGGATCAGGAAGACATCCCGCTCGCGGCAGTTGGCCTGCAGTTGAACCTCGAGGCAGTCGTTGGCAAATCGGGTGGTCCGCACCGGTAGCAGTGAGGTGCCGAGTTCGGCGCATACCTCGGCAGCCAGTTCTCGATGGGCACTGCCACTGAACACCGCGATATCACGCAACGCGTACTCCTGAGATCGGGACGTTGTGACCAAGACTGCCATGTGCTGCCCGGTTCGACCGCACCGGCCGTGCGAATATCGGAATCTTGGCACCGGCAGCCGACATCGACTTGCGGAGAGTCCGGCCGGCCCGGTTCCCGGTTCGACCCGGCCCTGGCCTCAGAGCACGACGTCCTTGTGGCGACCGAACTTCTGCATCGCCAGCCAGAAGCCGATTGCGGTAGTCAAGTACACCACCCCAAGCCCGACCACGTACCCCGGGCTGTAGCCATTGGCCGGCAGGAGCAGGGCGCCGAGCAGGAAAGCACCGACGTACAGCACGTTGCTGGTGGTGTCGTACAACGCATAGACCCGACCGATATAGGCGTCGTCGGCATCGCGCTGGACGATGGCGTCAGCGCAGATCTTGGTTGATTGGTAGGCAAAGCCCAGGGCAAAAGCGGTGAACATGGTGAACGGCGCGGAGATGTTGGCCGCGGCGACAAAGCTCATTCCGGCGCCGAAAACGAGCACCGACACCACCCAGCGGGTCCGACCGAGCGCGCGTACGGCGGGGGCGGTGAGAATGGCGCCCAGGAACAGACCGGCTGCGGCAAACCCCAGGGCTTCCACGATTCCGGCCTGACCCGATCGCCAGAAGCCGTCTGCCTGAAAATACTCCCGGAACAGGATGAGGACCAGCATGGTCGCCAGGCCGTAACAAAACCTGACCAACATCACCATGGTGATGGCGGTAGCGATTGTCGGACGTTGCCTGATGTGTCCAAAGCCGGCGGTGAGTCCGCCGAGAATGGCCTTGAACGTCTGCGCCGGTTCGTCCATCTCATCCGGACCCAGATCACGTCTACCGAAACCGAGCGACAGACCCGACGCGCCGAGGAAGAAGGGCACAATGCCGGCGGTGAGGATGGCCAGCGGCGTGGGCCCATCGGAGAGCACCGACCCCAGACCAACGGCGCAGGCGCCCCCAGCTGCGGCACTGATCGCGCCGGCGGTGGTGGAGAGCGAATTCGCACCGACCAAACTGTCTGCGGCCACCGTGTGTGGCATCGCCGCCGAAAGTCCGGATCCGATGAAACGACCCGCGCCCATCACCAGAAGAGCAGTGGAAAATTCAACCCACAGTGGCGCGCCGGCAGCGATCTCTGCGGCCACTGCCAGCACAAACAAGCTTCTGATCAGGTTGGCCCAGACCAGAACCTGGCGGCGGCTCCAGCGATCGAGCAGCGATCCGAGGAACGGTCCGATGATCGAGTACGGCAGCAGCATGATAGCAAAGCCACTGGCAATGGCGACCGGGCTGGCCTCATTCTGCGGATTGAAAAGCACCGCCCCGACCAGTGCGCCCTGAAAGGCGCCCTCGCCGAAGGAGTTGATCAGTCTGATCCCCACCAGCCGGCGCAGATCGCGAACACGCAGGAGCGCGGCCAGCCCTCGCACCGACGGGGGCGGCGTATGGACGCCGTCCCGGTCGAGTTCACCCACTGAGGTGGGATGCGCTGGCGAAGGGGTGCTCACTGTGAACACGGTACGCAGCGCATTTGATGCCCGCTAACCCCCGCCGTGTGATTGGCCGCGATTTTTGGGGTGCGGGGAGGCAGAATGACCAGCAATGAATGCGAATGTGCAACTGCGAGCCGGGGCATTGCTGGTGGCGACCCCGCAGTTGATCGGACCCGTCTTCGGGCGCACGGTGATCTACATCGTGGCGCACGGCGATGAGGGAACACTCGGGGTGGTGCTGAACAAACCCAGCGAAACCCCGGTGCACAACTTGATGCAGGCGTGGACATCGCTGGCCGTCAAGGCCAAGGTGATCTTCATCGGCGGCCCGGTGCGTACCGACGCCGCAATGTGCCTTGGCGTGTGCAAACCGGGCGTGAACCCCCGAGAGGTTGATGGGATCGCGCCCGTCGCCGGCCCGGTATGCCTGGTTGACGTCGATGCCGACCCGGCCGAGCTGGCCCCGTCTCTGCAGGGCATCCGAATCTACGGTGGCCACTCTGGCTGGTCGCCCGGCCAGCTCGAGGACGAGATCGACGAGGGTTCCTGGTACGTGGTTCAAGGGCGGGCTGACGACATCCTGACCGGACCGACGGCTGACCTGTGGTTCTCGGTGTTACGTCGGCAGCCGTTCCCGCTGAAATGGCAGGCCTGGCAACCGGTGGATCTGGAACGAAATTAGATTTCGCTGGTGGCGTTTCTGGTGATGCCGGCTTTGGACAACGCCGAGCAACCACCGGAGCCGCAGGCGCAGGATCCACATCCGCCGCCACCGGATCCTGGCTTGAGCGCCGGCTTGGGAACGGCACGAGCAGCTCGGTCTCCCAATCGTCCGGCGGAAACCAACAGGCCCAGCACGCCGATCAGGCTGACCACGAAGACCACAATGGTGGTGCTGATGCTCAGCAGAGTCGTTGCCAGCAGAGCTCCGATCACCAGCGAAAGCACGCCGGCTCCAAGGACGATCGGGAACGAAACCCTATTGGCGACCTTGAATGCTGCGTCGCTGCGTGAGGTGGCTTCGGTCCTAATCCCGAGGCGACCATCGGCGTTCAGTGTGCCGTTCTTCCCTTTCAGGGCCGTGACCAGTGAGCCGGCGGCAAGCACCAGCAGTATTGCGGCCAGCGGCAGGGCAAGGGCAAGGGGTGCTCCGGACATAACCTGCATTGTATGCCGTTGCGTAAGGCCCGATGTGTGGCCGTCACAAGTGGTAAATCACGTCCCGCACCGGCTGATCCGATGGGCGCCATCCGCCGGGGACAGTTCGATGCTCGCGGCGTAGACTTACCTCTCATGACCACCACCCTGCATCTTTCCGAGCTGCGCTGACCGGCATTTTTAATCGCCGTCGGTGCAGCAAGCCCTCCTGGCACCCAGGGGGGCTTTTTGATGCCTTCAGGGTAGAACCGCCCAGCAAAGACATTGATCCAAGAACACGCCAGCAGCAGAGGCCAGCAGCACGACCAGGAGATACGCAATGAGCACCACCGATACGACCGCCGAAGTCCCCGATGCTGTCCCGCCACTGCGATACGGCCCGGTGCTGGCCGGCGAAATCGAAGCAAAGTGGCAGGATTTCTGGGAGGCAAACGAGACCTTCCACGCGCCGAACCCGTCCGGGCCGCTGGCTGCCGCCGACCCGAATGATGTGCCCGGCGACAAACTGTATGTGCTGGACATGTTCCCCTACCCGTCCGGCGCCGGACTGCACGTGGGCCACCCCGAGGGCTACATCGGTACCGATGTGCTGGGCCGCTACCGCCGCATGACCGGCGCGAATGTCCTGCACACCATCGGCTACGACTCCTTCGGGCTGCCGGCCGAGCAGTACGCCGTCCGTACCGGCACGCATCCGCGAGCTACGACGCAGGCCAATGTCGAGCGGTACCGCGCGCAGTTGCGCCGATTGGGTTTTGGTCACGACCCGCGGCGAAGTGTCGCCACCACCGATGTCGAGTTCTACCGCTGGACCCAGTGGATATTCCTGCAGCTGTTCAACGCCTGGTTCGACGCGGACGTCAAAAAAGCACGCCCGATTGACGAACTGATCGCAGAATTTTCCGCCGGGGTTCGGTCGGCGCCAGGTGAGGAAGACTGGAACGAGCTGAGTTCGGCTGCGCAGCAACGGATTCTGGCCGACTATCGATTGGCCTATATTTCCCAGGCGCCGGTGAACTGGTGTCCCGGCCTGGGGACGGTGCTGTCCAACGAGGAGGTGACCGCCGACGGCAAATCGGCGATCGGCAACTTCCCGGTGTTCCGTCGGAATCTGCGGCAGTGGATGATGCGGATCACCGCCTACTGCGATCGACTGATCGAGGATCTGGACCGGCTGGACTGGCCGGAATCGGTCAAAGCCATGCAGCGCAACTGGATCGGCAGATCCGTTGGCGCTCAGGTGGCGTTCCCGGTGCTCTCCCCCACCGTCGAAGGCTTGATCGAGGTGTACACCACACGTCCGGACACCTTGTTCGGTGCAACGTATATGGTGCTGGCCCCGGAGCATCCGTTGATCGGATCGATCACCACGCTGGAATGGCCAACCGACGTCAACCCGCTGTGGACAGGCGGCGCGGACACCCCCGCCGAGGCGGTGCAGGCCTACCGCGACGCCGCGGCGAACAAGACGGACCTGGACCGTCAGGAGAACAAGGAAAAGACCGGCGTTTTTACCGGTGCGTACGCGATCAACCCGGCTAACGGCCAGCGATTACCGGTGTTCATCGCCGACTACGTCCTGATGGGCTACGGCACCGGCGCCATCATGGCCGTCCCCGCCCAGGACCAGCGCGATCATGAATTCGCGCAGGCGTATGAACTACCGATCGTCCGCACCGTCCAACCGACCGAAGGACACCCGGAGGATGAGGCTTTCACCGGTGACGGACCGGCGATCAACAGCGCTAACGATGAAATCGATCTGAACGGTCTCAAGGTTGCCGATGCCAAGGCCGTCATGACCAAGTGGCTGGGAGACAAGGGCTTTGGCGAACCCCGCGTGCAGTACAAACTGCGTGACTGGCTCTTCAGCCGGCAGCGCTACTGGGGCGAGCCGTTCCCGATCGTTTACGCGATCAGCGAAGACGGCGCCGTCTGCGATGTGCCGATCGCCCTGCCTGATTCGCTGTTGCCGCTGGAACTGCCAGAGGTCGCCGACTATTCGCCGCAGTCCTTCGACCCCCAGGATTCGGCGAGCACCCCTACTCCCCCACTGGGACGGGCCACCGAGTGGGCAAATGTCACATTGGATCTGGGTGGCGGTCCTCGGCAATATCGGCGCGAGCTGAACGTGATGCCGCAGTGGGCCGGGTCCTGCTGGTATGAAATGCGCTACCTGGACCCGACCAACACCGAGCGGTTCGTCGATCCGGGTGTGGAGAAGTATTGGATGGGCAAGGATCCTGCCATCGCCAACGACACCGGTGGCGTGGATCTGTACGTGGGTGGTGTCGAACATGCGGTGCTGCACCTGCTGTACTCACGGTTCTGGCACAAGGTGCTATTCGACCTGGGTCACGTTTCCAGCGAGGAGCCATTCCGAAAGCTGTTCAACCAGGGCTACATTCAGGCTTTTGCCTACACCGATTCACGTGGGGTGTACGTGCCGGCCGAGGATGTGGTGGCGATCGCCGATGGCACCTT
>JBBSRY010000141.1:0-6153 GCA_038242595.1 Mycobacteriales bacterium | reverse complement strand
GCACCAGCAGGCATCCCACACCAGGTTCAGAGGCGCCGAAAGTTCCGCTGAGGCATAGACACGATCGGGTGACGGGGCTTGCGGTGGATTTGATTGTAAAGTTCACTAACATTCATGCCGACCACCACCACTGCGAGCAACGCCGTTCCGGCGCGCCGTAAGAGGGATGTGGGTGGCTTCGAAATCACCGGCAGCGTCTTCGGCAGAGGCCGCCCCCTACGCGCCGGTAGCAAACAACTCCCGGGCCACGCCAGGCATAACAACAGGGCCCTGGTGCTGCAAACCCTCTACCGCGGTGGCCGGCTCAGTCGCGCTGACATGGCCCGGGAAACCGGGCTCACCAGAGTAACCATCTCCGACCTGGTTTCAGAACTGCTCGGGGAGGGTCTGCTGGTCGAACTTGGTCACCGGGAGGAGTCCAGACCTGGCAAACCCGGAACACTGGTCGACATCAATCGCTCCGCCTTCCACATCGTCGGGATCGACCTTTCTGACTCGATGGTGTTCCGGGGAGCCATCCTGGATCTGGATGGTCAGATCGTGGCCTACAAGGTGGTTCCGGTGGACGGCAGTCAGGGCCAGGCAGCGGTGAACATCTGCTTGGCGTTGATCAAAGCCGTACGGAAGTTGGCCACCGCCCCCATTCTCGGCATCGGCATCGGTTCGCCCGGGATAGTGGATCCGCAGGGGATCGTGCTTCGAACCAGAACTCTCGGCTGGTTCGACCTGGACCTGAAGAGCTTGATAGCCCAGCACTTTTCGGTCCCGGTGGTGGTGATCAACGATGCCAACGCCGCCGTGCTGGCCGAACATGCATTCGGCGCTGCTGATGGTGACCTCATGCTGATCAGAGTGGGGCGCGGCGTCGGCGCCGGCCTCCTGCTTCATGGGCAGCTGATTGAAGGAAGTCAATTCTCTGCCGGGGAAATCGGCCACACCGTCGTCGGAACCGACGGCGGGCCGACATGCCACTGCGGTAAAGCCGGCTGCCTGGACGCGTGGCTCTCCCCCGGTAAACTTTCCGCGGCATTGACCCAAGCCCGCAGCAACAAGGCAAAGGACGCCGTCTTGACCGAAGCCGGCCACCGACTGGGCATGATGCTGGCCCCCATCGTCAGCGCACTTAATCTGACCCGAGTGGTTGTCAGCGGACCACCGGAATACTTCGATCACCGCATCACCCGGGCTGCGCAAGCCACACTGCGGGAACGTACGATGGCCGACTACAAGGAGTCCTTGACGCTGGAAATGACTTCCCTGGGTAAGGACATCGTGATGCGCGGCGCAGCCGTCATGGTGCTCTCCACCGAGTTGGGTGTCTCCTGAATCCGGGGGCTGCCGCAGTACCGGGTTAACTGCATTGCACATGATTTTGCACCTAACGAGCCAACGGCTCAACCACACAGAGAAGAGGGAACGTGCGTAAAACCATCAAGATCGGTGGGCTCCTCGTTGTCGGAGCCCTACTGCTCTCCGCGTGCGGCAGCGATGGAACACCAGCTGCCACCAACGACGCCGGCACCACCGCCGCCGTTACCAGCGACGCCGCGCCCGCGGCCGCCGGGTCAAGTGATGCCGGTCCCACCTCCGCCGCGAGCGGCGGCGGTTCAAGCGAGGCGGATGCGCCCGCGGTCAACGGGTCCGACAAAACCCTGACCCTGGGCCAGAACGGCGACATTCCGACCTGGGATCCGGCCGAGATGAAGGAAGGAGCGGTCATCCAGTACGCCGAGGCCGTTTACGACCCGCTGCTGAGGAAGAACGCCGATGCCACCATCGAGGGCAACCTGGCCACCGATTTCGAATACAACGACGATCTCACCGAACTGAAACTGACGTTGCGCGATGACGTCACTTTCACCGACGGCGAGAAGTTCACCGCCGACGTCGTCAAACTCAACCTCGAACATGCTCAGGCAGCGGCCGGATCGGCCGCCGAGGCAGCCAAGTCCATCTCGACCATCACCGTCGACAGCCCGACGGCCATCACCCTGACGCTCTCCGCACCGAACCCGGGCATGTTGGCCGCGCTGGCCACGTATACCGGATTCATGGTCAGCCCCAAATCGTTGGAGGCCGGTACCTCGGCCACCGAGCCGGTCGGATCCGGGCCGTACATTCTGGACGCGGCCAACTCGCAGAAGGCGACCAACTACATCCTGACTGCCAACCCTGATTATTGGAATAGGGAGGCCTTCCCGTTCGGCACCCTGGTGATCAAGCCGTTTGAAGATTTCAGCGCCCGGTTCAACGCACTCAAGACCGGTCAGATCCAATTCATGTACGGCACCAATGACATGGTCCCGGAGGCCGAGTCCAGCGGCTTGACCGTCGGAACCGTCCCCGGTGAGTGGCAGGGCGTCATCCTGCAGGATCGCGCCGGCACCGTACTGCCTGCCCTCGGCGATGTTCGGGTGCGCCAGGCCATCAACATGGCTTTCGATCGCCAGACAATTGTCGACACCTACTACAGCGGTTTCGCGCAGGTTTCCGAACAGACCTTCAACCCGGCCAGTGAGGCCTGGGTCGAGGAGCTGAACACCAAGTACCCGTATGACCCGGAAGCAGCCAAAGCCCTCCTTGCCGAAGCCGGCTACCCGGATGGCTTCGAATTGCCGATCGGCTACTCCGCGGGCTTCATGGATCCGCTGGTCACCATCGTCACCCAGTATCTCGGCGACATCGGAATTGTCGTCAAGCCCGGCCCGATCAACGGATTCTCCAATGGCGGCCTGGACTCACTGCTGTCCAACCCCGCCTACATGCTCTCGTTCTCGACCAACATTCCGGCCTGGACCGACGTGCTGAACAAGATCACCCCGACCTCGCTGTGGAATGCCTTCGAGTACGAGGATCCGAAGGTCACCCAGTTGTTGACCGATATTCCGATCACTGCCGGCGACGAACAAACGAAGCTCTACCAGGAACTGAACACCTACCTGGTGGACGAAGCCTGGTTCGCCCCGATCGCCACCATCCAGAACATCTATATCTGGTCCCCGGAGATCGACGTCACCATGCAGCAATCTCAACTGGTGCCGAGCCTGCGCTTCTTCCAGCCGGTCGCCTAATCCTTACCTGCGGTGGTGGGCGAGATTTTCGTCCACCACCGCAATCACCAGCTGGTCCACGAAGTCCAGATCCCGTCGTTGATCCAGCGATGACGTGATCTCCCACCCCCAAGGAAGGACACAGCACTCGTGGGTGTTTTCATCCTCAAGAGATTGCTGGCAGGCGTCGGCCTGGCCTACGTGGTAGTGACCGGGATGTATTTCTTCCTCCAGTTCACCGGCATCGACCCGGCGCGCGGAGCCCTCGGTCTCTACGCCAGCGCAGAGCAGGTAGCCACCAAGCGCATGCAGCTGGGACTTGACCGTTCTGCCTGGACGCAGTATTGGGAGTGGTTCAGTCATGCCATTCGCGGCGATCTCGGAACGTCCTTCTCCTCGGCCTCCTCGGTTTCTGAACTGATGTTTTCCCGGTTCCCGGTGACACTGTCGCTTGCTCTGGGCGCGCTGGTGGTGGCCGCCTTCTTCGGCATCCTGCTGGGCACCCTGGCAGCCATCAAACCCGGCATTTTCGATCGTTTCCTCCAGGTCGTCATGGTCTTCGGATTCGCCCTTCCCAACTTCTGGGTGGCCATCATCCTCGCGTTGACACTGGCCGTCGGACTGCGCTGGTTCCCCGCCACCGGTTATGTGCAATTCGGCACAGACGCTGCCGGCTGGCTTCAATCCATCACGCTTCCGGTGGTCGCGATCGCGATAGGTTCTATTGCTTCGATTGCCCAGCAGCTGCGCAACTCGATCATCAAGGTGAATTCGCAAGATTACGTCCGTACCCTGCGCAGTCGCGGTCTGAGCCAGGGCACCATTTTGTTCACCCATGTACTGCGCAACGCCGCACCGCCGGCGTTGACCATGTTGAGCCTGCAATTCATTGCCGCGCTCAGTGGCGCTGCCATCGTCGAAAGAGTTTTCGGTCTCCAAGGTCTGGGTGCGGTGGCGATCAACGCCAGCGCCGAATCCGACCTACCGGTGATCATGGGTCTGCTGCTGTTCACCGTTGTCACCGTTGTGCTGGTGAACCTGCTGATCGACATTCTCTATGGCGCCCTGAACCCGAAGTCGAGGATCTCATGACTATCCCGACCACCGACGACGACGGTCCGGTCATCGACGAGATCGCTCCGGTCACTGACGAGCTCGCTCCGGTCAACAAACGCAACCGCCGACGGCTCAAGACTTTCCTGCGTAATCCACTGGGTGTTGCGGCGGCAGTTCTGCTACTGATCATCGTGCTGTCGGCCGTGTTTGCGCCACTGGTCGCACCCTACGATCCAATACGCCTGCGACTGGTCGACCAACTCAAACCGATCAGCTGGGAACACTGGCTGGGCACCGACACCCAGGGGCGAGATGTCTTCAGCCGCTTGGTGTACGGCGGCCGAGTGAGTCTGCAGGCCGGACTGATCATGATTGTCACCGCTGTTGTGGTCGGTGTGCCGACCGGGCTGCTGTCCGGATACTACTCAAAATGGTTCGACTCCGTCGCATCCTGGATCGCCAACCTGTTGATGTCGTTGCCGCAGATCCTGATTTTGATCGTCGTGATCAGTTCGCTGGGCTCGGGTCTGGCGCCGACGATGATCACGCTCGGTGTACTGGCCTCCCCCGACCTCTTCCGCCTCACCCGCGGTGTGGTGATCGGAGTGCGCGATGAGCTGTTCATAGATGCGGCGAGAGTGAGCGGGCTTTCCGATGCGCGCATCATCTTCCGCCACGTCTTTGCCGTGGTGATGGGACCAGTACTGGTGTTGGTCTCGTTCATCTTCGGATTGGCAATCATCGCGCAGGCCGGTTTGGAATTTCTTGGTTTCGGTGACCCGGCAAGACCGAGCTGGGGCAACATGCTCAGCGAGGCGTTTGCCTCGATCTACAAGGCGCCGCATCTGGTCTACGCGCCAGGGGCAATGATCGGTATCACGGTGATGTGCCTGGTTCTGGTCAGTGCGGCGGTCGCGGACACGTTGGGCGTACCCCGCGTGGTCGCTCGCAAGCCCAGAAAGGCCACCACAACAGATGCTGTCGCCGCCACCACCGAAGCGCAGTCAGCTACCGAAGGACAGTCAGCTACCGAAGCGCAGTCGGCTACCGAACCCTCAATCCTGACAAAAAACACCCTGACCAGTTCCACCGCCGAAAAGGACGCAGCGGTCGGCGATCTGCTCACCGTCCATGGCCTCTCGGTCAGTTATTCCGACCAGCAACGATCTGAAACCACCGTGGTGCAGGACGTCTCGCTGACCGTCAACCGCGGCGAAGCCCTGGGTCTGGTCGGCGAATCCGGTTCCGGGAAATCTCAAACCTCCTTCGGCATCTTGGGTTTGTTGCCACCGGAAGCACTGCTCAGTGCTTCCACCATCACGGTCAACGGGGTGAACCTGATCGGAGCCAGTGAGAAGACACTGCAAGGATTGCGCGGTACTTCCATGGCATACGTTCCCCAGGAGCCCATGTCGAATCTGGACCCGTCGTTCACCATTGGTAGCCAGCTGATCAAACCGATGCGCCGCAAGCTGGGAATCACCAAATCCGAGGCGCATTCCAAAGCAATTGCCTTGTTGGAACGAGTCGGAATCCCGGATCCAGCGCGGACGATGGCGTCCTACCCACATGAGCTCAGCGGCGGGATGGCCCAGCGGGTGCTGATCGCCGGCGCTGTTTCCTGTGATCCAGAATTGTTGATCGCCGATGAACCAACGACCGCCCTGGATGTCACCGTCCAAGCCGAGGTTCTGGAATTGCTGCGCGAACTGCAGAAAGAACGCAATATGGGGATGATCCTGGTGACCCATAACTTGGGTGTGGTCGCCGATATTTGCGATCGGGTTGCGGTCATGCAGACCGGACGCATTGTCGAGACCGGTAGCACAGCAGAGATTTTTGCCAATCCACAACATCCCTATACGCAGATGCTGTTGGGCTCCACCCTCGACGATGTCCCGGCCAGATCAGATCGGGATGGGGTGAAGCCATGAGCTTGCTGTCTGTCACCGACCTGGATGTTCACTATCGGGGTCGTGGCCTTCGGGCCAAATCCTTCCAAGCGCTGAAAAAGGTCTCGCTCCAGATCGAGCCAGGTCGAACTCTC
>JBBSRY010000140.1:0-6154 GCA_038242595.1 Mycobacteriales bacterium | reverse complement strand
TTCGTTTCCCGCAGTGCCCATCATTCCGCTATCACGGAACCTGCCCGGTCCGCCGAGAAAACGATGGTCGGTGACACCCAGGACCTCCATCGCTGCCTTCAGCTCGCCCATCCGATACCCGCCGAGCTGGTCACCCTGGTCGGCAGCAAGCAACCTGATCTCGGGCAGCACTACCTCACCCAGTTCGCCGAGGGTGCAGGTGAGCAGAGTGACGCCGGCGCCTTCGGCGGCGTAGCGGGCCATCGCGGCGCCGGTACTGGTTGTTTCGTCGTCCGGGTGAGCGTGGACGAGCAGCATGCGGCGGGAGGCGGTGGTCATGAGCAGACACAGTAGCCGTCGATGATGCTGGGTTGATCAATCGTGTCAATCGAACTGCAGGCCACCGAGGTGATGACGTTGGTCAACGCCGAACTCGGGGCGCTCTGACACTACTTTGGTGGATTCTAGAAACTTGGTGCCGGTGGTCGGTACCAGTTTTCCAGAATTTGCGTGGGTCGGCGGGCATCCCCGTAGGCTCGGTGGCGCCCGAGTATCCCGCTGCCATCTGCGGGTGTTGAATCGACTTCAGGGAGCCAACCGCATGTCTGTGCCAGCATTGGCCAAAGGCGCCAACGCACCGTTGAGTAGCTCATCGGTGATAGTGACTGTTGACCTGGCAGCCCCAGCAGATCTCTCGGCGCTACTGGTGACCAGCACCGGCAAGGTCCGCAGCGACGCTGATTTCGTCTTCTTCAACCAGCCTGACGGCCCCGGTGTACAGTGCCGGCAGGCCGGCGGCAACTGGCAGATCGAGGTCGACACTGCCGCTGTGCCGGCTGATATCGATCAGATCCGGGTAGTAATAAGCCTGGAGGGAGACGGCAAAACGTTTGCCTCGGTGGCGCCGCCGGTGGCCAAGGTCAGTGACAACGCCGGCAATGCTCTGATGACCTACGAGGTCAGTGGCTTGAGTTCGGAATTGATCGTCATCGCATTGGAGATCTACCGTCGGAACGCGGAGTGGAAAGCCCGCGCGGTGGGTCAGGGATATGCCGGTGGCCTGGCCGAGCTGATTTCCGATCACGGTGTTTCGGTGGATGACGAGCCCGCGGACGCTCCGTTGCCGCCGGCGATGGCGGCCCCGGCTGCGCCCCCTCCCCCGCCGGCTGCCACTCCGGCGACGCCGGCCTCCACTCCGGCGACGCCAGCCTCCACTCCCCCGCCGGCCCTGGCCGGGGACCAGCCATTCTGGAGCGGTGCTCACACCGCACCGCCACCACCACCGCCTACTGCCGGTGATCCGCCGTTCTGGGCATCCGCGCAGACGCAGGCGCCGGCCACAAACGCACCCTCCTGGCCGCCGGCCAGTCCTACATTTGCGCCGACCGGGCAGCCGACCGGCACGCCGGCCCAGCAATTCCCACCATCCCAGCAATTCCCACCGGCCCAGCCCGCCCAAGCCGCACCGGCCGAGCCCACTCTGACGACAGGGCGCCCGGTGAGTTTGGTCAAGGGACAACGGATCTCGCTCAAGAAGGAGGGCGGCGTTTGCCTGACGCAGGTTCGGATGGGATTGGGTTGGGACCCGGTACGCGGGGGCCGCCAAATCGATCTGGACGCCTCAGCGATCCTCTTCTCCGGGACAAATATGGTCGACAAGGTCAGCTACACCCAGCTCCGCTCCCGCGACGGCAACATTGTGCACACCGGCGACAATTTGACCGGACGCGGCGACGGCGACGACGAGGTGATCAAGGTCAACCTCGCGGCGCTACCCCCGTCGGTCACCACCATCATCTTCATCATCACCTCCTATCAGGGTCAAACCTTCGACAAGGTGGCCAACGCCCATTGCCGCCTGGTCGATGACACGACGAACCAGGAAATGGTGCGATTCACCCTGGGCGACAAGACACCTCATCGTGGAATGGTGATGGCCAAGCTGGTACGCGATGCATCCGGTTGGCAGATGCAGGGCATCGGCGTCGGTATCGATGCCAAGACCCCGGCCAAGGCAGCAAATCTGCTGGTGCCATTCCTGTAACGGTGTTGACCGGCCGACCGCGACGTGGCGGGCCGGCAGCTAGCGCTCGGCGTGGGCCCAATCGATTCACAGCGCTAAATAAAGGAACGGTCAGACCCGATACTGCGGGGTCGGACCGTTCCTTTGTGGAGCCTAGGAGAATCGAACTCCTGACCTCCGCCTTGCAAAGGCGGCGCTCTACCAATTGAGCTAAGGCCCCTGGCGCCACCCGAGGGCGGCCAATAATTCAGCGCTTGCTGGCGCCGGTTGCTTCATCCCACAGGGCGGCTTCTGCAGCGGCAGCCTTCTTGCGCTTGTTCACCAAGGCATATGCGGCTCCACCCAGTCCGATCAGCAGCAGTAGCTTCTTCATCAGGGCATCTCCTTCATCAGCAATCACGCGAAAAGCAAGACAAATCAGTGGGCCTAGGAGGACTTGAACCTCCGACCTCTTCCTTATCAGGGAAGCGCTCTAACCGTCTGAGCTATAGGCCCGTACCTTCGAATCCAGCCAATGTCACCATCGCTGGGCCCGAGGATCGAGATTACCGTATGCCAGGCACTGACCCCAAAACGTGAGGTCAGAGGGTCAGCACTCGACAGCAATCAGTCTCGCTCGCCGAGGGTAAGTTCGACGCCGCCAGCCATCCCGGCGGCTGCGTTGTACACAAATGCAGCAATAGTGGCCAGCGCCGTCATCAGCACGATATTGATCGCTCCGATCACCGCGGCCACGCCGAAGACGATGCCCGGCGTAATCAGATCCTTGGGCGTCTCGTTATCGGAGCTGGCGGAGGTTACCGTCGCCCAACCCTCGTTGATGCGACCAATCACATCAAGGGACCCGAACAGCAGGTAGAGCAGACCAACCGCGATCATCCAGACGAAGAACATCACGATCGAAACGATCAGCGACACCTTCAGCACGGTCCACGGATCAACCCGCTTGAGCTGCAGCGACGTGATGCGCGGCGTCTTCTTATTGGGCCGTACCATCCGGGACCCCCTGGTATCGGTGCGGGACTTCGGGTTGGACTGAGATACATCGGCCGGTCGCAGCGCCGTGGTGGGACCCGATGTGGGCGGGGAACCGGGAGCTCCCCTTCGGAGCTGGGCCTGCTGTTCAGGTGTCGTCACTGCGTCGCCTCTGTCTCGTCGGTGGTATCCGGCTGCGCAGCGTTACCTGTAGCAGTCGGGATATCTTCCGGGCTCTGAGTTGCGGCCGCTTCTGCCTCCAGAGTTGCCGCTTCGACTGCCTCATCGGAATCCGGATTCTTCGCGACGGCGACAAGTTTGTCACCTTCGGAAAGATTCATCAGCCGGACTCCCATTGTCTGCCGCTTCGCCTTGCGCACAGACTTCGCGGTGGTGCGAATCACGCCACCACCGGACGTGATGGCGTAGATCTCATCATCGATATCAACGATGAGAGCTCCGACCAGCTTGCCACGACGACGATCGTATTGGAGTGTGAGCACTCCCTTGCCGCCCCGACCCTGAACCGGGTATTCCTCGATCTCGGTGCGTTTGGCGTAGCCACCACTGGTCGCCACCAGCACATGCTTGCCGTCCTGGGCAACATCCATGCTGAGCAGTTCGTCACCGGAGTTGAAGCGCATGCCGAGCACACCGGAAGTGGCCCGACCCATCGGGCGCAGCGCGTCATCGGAGGCATGGAACCGGATGGATTGCCCCTCGGAGGAGATGAGCAACAGGTCGTCGTCGGCGCTGCACAGCACGACGCCGACCAGCTCGTCCTCCTCACGCAGGTTGACCGCGACGATGCCGCCGGAGCGGTTGGAATCGAAATCGGTGAGTTTGGATTTTTTGACCAAACCACCCTTGGTGGCCAGCACCAGGTACGGCGAGACGCTGTAATTCTTGATCTGGATGACCTGGGCGATCTTTTCATCCGGCTGGAACGCCAGCAGGTTGGCCACGTGTTGACCACGTGCCGTCCGCGCCGCCTCGGGCAACTCATAGGCCTTGGCCCGGTAGACCCGTCCCTTGTTGGTGAAGAAGAGCAGCCAGTCATGCGTGGAGGTGACGAAGAAGTGCGCGACGATATCGTCCTGCTTCAGGGCTGCTCCCTGAACACCCTTGCCGCCACGTTTCTGAGCGCGGTACAGATCAGTTTTGGTCCGCTTCGCGTAGCCGGTCCGCGTGATCGTGACGACGACATCTTCTTGCGCGATGAGGTCTTCCATATTGACGTCACCGTCGTACGGCACGAATCGGGATTTGCGGTCGTCACCGTGTTTGTCCACGATTTCGGAGAGTTCTTCGATGATGATCCGACGCTTGCGGTCATCGTTGGCGAGAATGTCGCGCAGATCAGCGATCTCGATTTCGATGGCGGCCAACTGATCGATGATCTGCTGCCGGTTCAACGCGGTAAGGCGGCGAAGCTGCATTTCCAGGATCGCGTTTGCCTGGATCTCGTCGACATCGAGCAGGTCCATCAACCCAACACGGGCCTCGTCCACCGTCGGCGACGCGCGGATCAACGCAATCACTGCATCAAGCGCATCAAGGGCTTTCACCAGACCGCGCAAGATATGGGCGCGTCGTTCGGCCTCGTCCAACCGGAACTGGGTCCGCCGGGTGATGACTTCCATCTGGTGCTTGACGTAGTAGAAAATCATCTGGTCCAGCCGCAGGGTGCGCGGCACCCCGTCGACGATGGACAACATGTTCGCGCCGAACGAGGTCTGCAACTGGGTGTGTTTGTAGAGGTTGGCCAGCACCACCTTGGCGATCGAGTCGCGCTTCAGGGTGATGACGATGCGTCGACCAATACGATCGGAGGACTCATCGGCGATATCGGCGATGCCGGCAATCTTTGCGTCTTTGTGCAGCTGCGCGATGTTCTCCACCAGGTTGTCCGGGTTCACCTGGTAGGGCAACTCGGTCACAACCAGGATGGTGCGGCCCTTGGCATCCTCTGCGATCTCCACCACGGCACGCATCCGAATGGATCCGCGACCGGTGCGGTAGGCATCCTCGATGCCGTCCTTGCCGACAATCAAGGCACCGGTGGGAAAATCGGGTCCGGGAATACGCTCGAGCAGCGCGTCCAGCAATTCGGTGTCGGTGGCGGTCGGGTGCTCCAGCGACCAGATGACACCGGAGGCAATCTCACGCAGGTTGTGTGGCGGGATATTGGTAGCCATCCCGACGGCGATGCCGGACGAGCCATTCATTAAAAGATTGGGAATCCGCGACGGCAGAACCGTTGGCTCCGTTGTCTTTCCGTCATAGTTCGGGATCATGTCGACGGTGTTCTCGTCGATCCCGGACAGCATCTGCATGGCCAGTTGAGTCAGCTTGGACTCGGTGTACCGCATGGCGGCGGCCGGGTCGTTACCCGGGGAACCGAAGTTTCCCTGCCCGTCGATCATCGGGTAGCGCAGCGACCAGGGCTGCGCCATCCGGACAACGGTGTCGTAAATCGACGAGTCACCGTGCGGGTGGTAGTTACCCATCACATCACCAACGACGCGGGAGCACTTCACATGGGAGCGCTCCGGGCGAAAACCGGAGTCATACATGCCGTACAGCACGCGTCGGTGTACCGGCTTGAGTCCATCCCGTACATCCGGGAGAGCGCGAGAGACAATGACCGACATCGCGTAGTCGATGAAGGACCGTTGCATCTCGTCCTGAATTTCGACGGGTTCGATGCGGTCATGCGTCGGCAGATGGTCCTGAATTTCCTCAGGGGTGTCACCGGGGGTGTCACTAGGAGTATCACCTGGATTGATGTCGTCTGGCACTACTGGTCCTTGTCAGTCGGGGTGAGGCGCGTAGCCGGTTCTTACCGGTTCACCCAAATGAGCACGCCTCTATCCACATGTGGATAAAAACTGTGAATGTCTAGTTGAGGTCTGCTGGTTTTTCAGACCGGGAGGACTCAGAAATCCAGAAAGCGAACATCGCGCGCATTCCTGATGATGAAGGCCCGTCGAGACTCGACATCCTCTCCCATCAACACACTGAACAGATCATCAGCGGTGGCAGCGTCATCAAGGGTTACCTGCATCAACAGCCGGTGCGCCGGGTCCATGGTGGTTTCCCACAGTTCCTTGGCATTCATCTCCCCAAGACCCTTGTAGCGCTGGATCCCGTCGTCCTTGTTGACCTTGCGACCCT
>JBBSRY010000139.1:0-6220 GCA_038242595.1 Mycobacteriales bacterium | reverse complement strand
TGCTGTGGTCGCAGATTGTGATCGGTATTGTTGTCTTCGCCGTCATCAACAAAAGGACCTGAGTTGATCTCCAAATCGGCTGCTCGATCAAGCTCTTAGTGCGCCAGTGGGACCGAAGCCGCCTCCAGTGGGACCGCAGCCGATGACTTATCCGACTGAACGAACCCGATTCCCGCGAGAATCAATACACCGCCAAGTATCTGAACCGGGCCCAGCTCCTCGCCCAACAGTAACCAGGCGTAAATCCCCGCTGCGGCCACCTCCAGCAATCCCAGGAACGACGCCATTCGGGAGCCGAGAATGCTGCTCGCGGCAATGCTGGTCGCGTAGGCAAGTGCGGTCGCCACCAATCCGACCACCAGCATCGGCGCCCACCAGGGGGTGGCCGAACCCATCAGTTCCACATCATCAAATGTGGTGCTGAACGGGAGCACCCCGACAGCGGAGGCCACGCTGAGCAGGACCCCGCCGAGCAACAGACCGGAGGACGCCAACGCCACCGGTGGCAGGTTGTCACTGGGACGCGCAGAGATGACGAAGTAGGAGGCGCAACCGATCATGCCGAATACCGCGAAGATCAGCCCGAGTAGATCGAGCCTGCCGGAGCCGCCGGGGGACACTATCAACACCAAGCCGGTGAGGGCGATACCCGACCCCACCAGCACCGCGATCTTAGGCATTGCCTGAGTACTCGCCCAGGCAACGGCCACCAGCAGCAGCGGAGCCATGTATTCGATCAGGATGGCGGTACCGACCGGGATTCGCTGGACGGCGGCGAAGTAGAACAGTTGAGTACCACCGACGCCGACCAGACCCATCCCCAGCACTCGCCATCGGCCTCGCCACAAGCTCGACCATTTGCCGCGCAGGGTCAGGAGTGCAATCGGCAGCAGGGCCAGGCCGCCGATGAAGGCGCGGACTGTCACGGCCGCTGCCGGACTCCAGCCGGCCTCGAGCAGTGGTTTGATGAAGACCCCGGACAACCCGAACGACAGCGCGGCAACCACGGCGAGCAGCTGACCTGCGGATTGGGGTTTCATTAATGCTCCTGAAGCAAGCGTGATGGTCTAATGGACTGACACCACTTACGCTAAACCCCTCAAGGTAAGGAGTCAAGTTGCATTTTGCCCCTGACACGGATGCTGTGCTGGAGTTCAATGTCGCCTTGGCCAACTCCGGCCCCAGCGGTTCAAAATCGGAGACAGACGAGCTCACCACCGTCGATGAACTGCGACAACTTTTGACGGCACACAGGTTCACCGGCCGGATCGACCATGACGCCGTCGAATTGGCGGAGGTGATCCGGGTCCGGGAGGAGGTGCGACGCATCTGGGTGCTGGATCGCGATGCGATGGCCGTCGAGGTCAACAAGATGTTCACCCGGATATGGCTCCAGCCGCGACTGGAGCGGCATGACGAGTTCGACTGGCACCTGCACGCCACCTCACCGGATGCGCCATTGGCGGACCGGATGCGAATCGAGACCGCACTGGCCCTGGTTGACGTCATCAGGGTTGGTGAGACGGAGCGGCTGCGTCTGTGCGCCGCCGACGATTGCGAGGGTTTGTTGATCGACCTGTCCCGCAACCGGTCCAAACGATTCTGCAGTGTGCGCTGCGGGAACCGGACGAATATGGTCGCCTACCGCGAAAGGCAGGCCGAGGTCGGCTGATGCCTGCTGGTGATGGAAAGTTTTTCTCAGTCTTGTTCGAGTTGCAAAGCCAGGGCATCGAGTTGACCGGCCGAACCATTCTCGCGCCATTCCGGCTTTTCTTTGCCGTCCAAAAATGCGGCCGATTCGGTCAGTGTCAACCGGGTGCCATCTCCGTGTTCGGCAAACTCCACTGTGGTCACCGATACCGTGATAACCACGCCATCGGCGGAAAGTGTTGAGCCGTAGACGATTCGTTGGTCTGGGATGATGTGATGGTAGATCGATCTGAAGACCAGCCTATTGCCCTCCGGGCTGGTGCCAGTAGCAGTCTCCACCCCGCCGATGCGGAAATCCAACGAGTGCTCCGATTCCGGTGTGCTGAACCAACGGGCCTTGGCGGCGGGCGTGGACCAAGCACCGAAGACCCGCTGTAGCGCTGCCGGATAGGTGCGTTCCAGGGTGAAAGAACCATGGATGACAGGTGTTTCGATCATGGTGATTTTCCTTCCATTTCGATTGGCTCAGCTGTGTTCTGGAGGAAATCTCCCAGTCGGTCCAGCCGGTGCTCCCACAGCTGTCGTTGCTCTCCCAACCACAGCTCGACCTCGCGTAGTGGCTCCATCTGGAGGTGGCACGTCCGGACCCGACCTTGCTTCTCCGTACGCACCAAGCCGGCCCGTTCCAACACCGCGAGGTGCTGCATCACGGCCGGCAACGACATGTGATGGGGCCGAGCGAGTTCGCCAACCGACAGCGGCGCCGACACCAGCTGTTGAACCATCTGCAGGCGACCGGGGTCGGCCAGGGCTTGCAGAACAGTCACATTGAGCATGTGCCTGAGTATCGCGCAGTAAGGGGAGAATAGTCAAGTAACTGCTTAAGTATTCCGGAGCGAACACATGACTCCTGCTAGGCATCAAGACGCCGGAGTCGCCAACCGGCCAACGCCACCAAAATCAGTGCATAGCAGCACATCAGGGCAAATCCAGGCCATGGCGCGAGTGGATACGCGACACCGTAACTGTCATCAAGCAACATTGCGCCGGCATTGGACGGTAGGTATTGGACAAAGTGATCGGTCCAGGACGGTGGCAGCAGACTGGTCAGCGGCGGCAAAAGGAAAAATACTCCGACAAAGATCGTGATTGACGCTGCCGTATTGCGGAGTAACGCACCGAGTGCCATTCCGGTCAGGGCAGCAACCGTGAGATACAGGGCCGCACCAAAGATCGACCGCAGGGCCGCGGGTTCGGACAGCCCGACGCCAAGGGATCCCATCAACACTTGCCCGATCAAGAATGCGGCGGCGGCGGAAAGCAGCATGGTAGAAAATACCGCGACGGCCAGGACTGCGAGTTTGGCTGCCAGTACCGGGTGTCGCTGCGGCACAACCGCCATCGAGGCCCTGATCATCCCGGTGCCGTATTCCCCGCTGATCATCAGGACGGCCAGCACACCGACGGCGAGTTGTGCAAAGAAGGTGCCGATGAGGCTTGTTGAGATGGCGCTGGACCCAGGACCGAATCCAGCTGCTTCCGAGGCGACGATGGCCGAAAATATTGCACCCAGCCCGATCATCAGTAAGACCGCGACCGTCAGGGTGTACAGGGTGGATCGCACAGACGTGAACTTCGTCCACTCCGAATGGGCCACCCGCCAGTAGGTGACACGAAGAGACGGCAGTGAAGTCGGCGTACCGACCGCAGTGCTCATGCCGCCACCTCGGACTCAGCACTGCGATAATCGACGCAATCTTGGGTGAGTTCCATGAAAGCTTCTTCCAGTGAGGCCTGTTGGCTGACCAGTTCGAAGATGGGCAGATGTGCCCGCCAGGCAGCAGTTCCGATCTGTTCCGGCGTCAACCCGTCGATCCGTAGTTGATCCGGCGGTTCCACCAACACCGTGACGTGCGGTGCGATGAGAAGCTGCCGGAGTTGCTCCGGCTCCGGCGTCCGCACTGTCACGAAGCTATTCGAGGCCCTGGCCACGAAGTCGTCGACGGTGGTGTCGGCAATCAGTCGACCTCTGCCCACCACAATCAGACGTGTTGCAGTTTGGGCCATTTCGCTCATCAGGTGCGAGGACACAAAAACAGTGCGACCCTCCGCGGCCAGATCCTTGAGCATTCTGCGAATCCACCGCACGCCTTCCGGGTCCAACCCGTTCACCGGTTCGTCCAACACCACGGTTCGGGGGTTGCCAAGTAGAGCAGATGCCACCCCAAGCCGCTGGCCCATCCCCAGAGAGAAGCCGCCGACCCGTTTGTCAGCAACCGATCCCAGCCCGACGAATTCGATCACCTCGTCCACCCGAGCGCGGCCAATGCCATTGGTCTGAGCCAATGCCAGCAGGTGATTGCGGGCGGATCGCCCGGTGTGCACGGCCTTTGCCTCCAGTAGTACACCGAGCTCGGCCATCGGGGCCTTACTTCTGCAGTAGTCCTGGCCGTTGACCTTGATGCTGCCCGAACTTGGCCGGTCGAGCCCGGCGATCATCTGCATGGTGGTGGACTTGCCGGCACCATTGGGCCCGAGGAATCCGGTGACCATTCCCGGCCGCACCACGAAATTCAATCCGTCCACCGCGCGCGTATCGCCATATGTCTTACACAAATTCTCTACTTCAATCATGTAATATCCGCCTCAAATACGTTGTGGTGCAGGGTGTGTGGTGACATGCGTTCAAAGGTGATGGCGACCTTCCCCAGAACTTTGCCCTCTTGCAGATACCGCAGGGCGGCGGCCGCCTGATCCAGTGGGAAAGTCCGGTCCAGAGCCGGCACGACCGTACCGGCCTCGATGAAACCGCAGAGGCGCTCGATATCGGTGGCTTGTTCCTTGGCAATAAATGACGTCAGTCGGTGCCGGATGAACGGGGACCAGAGCGCTGCCCGGAGCTGGCGATTCATCCCTCCGGAGAAGTTACCGCCTTCCTCCCCGCCGCCGATGACCACTGTGCCGCCGGCGGTAAGGGCGCTGCGCAGGCGGGACAGGGAGGGGTTGCCGGCCAGGTCGAAGATCACATCGAAACGCCCACCGCCGGCCGCGAAATCTTCCTGGGTGTAGTCGATGACGTGGTCGGCGCCAAGACTCCGGACAAAGTCGAGTTTGGCGGTGCTGGCGCTGGCGAAGACCTTTGCTCCCCGTGCTTTTGCCAGCTGGACGGCAAAACTACCAACACCCCCGGAAGCACCGCAGATCAAGACATTCTGGCCGGCCTGGATCTGGCCGATATCAAGTAGACCCTGCAGCGCGGTGATCCCAGAGCCGGCCACCACCGCGGCTTGTACGAAACTGATATTCGCCGGTTTGCGGGCCAGCTTCTTCGCCGGCACCAGGGCGTACTGGGCGTAGGCCGATCTGCTGAGCCCAAGAACCTCCTCGCCGATGACAAACTTGCTGACCTCGTCCCCGACGGCGACCACTATCCCGGCCACGTCGCTTCCGGGGACCGGATTGCGCGGTCGCCGGATCCCGAAGGCGAGTCGGGCCAAGTACGGTTTTCCGGTCATCAGGTGCCAGGTGCCTCGATCCACGCCGGCCGCGTGAACTTTCACCAAAACCTCGCCCTTGGACGGCGTCGGGCGGGGGATCAGCTTGAGCTGCAGGGTTTCCGGACCACCGTAGGCGTCCTGGGTGATAGCGCTCATGGTGGGTTCGCCGTCAGCAGGGGTAGCCGGTTTACCGTTGGTGTCGGTGTGGTTGTGCGTCTTCACAGATGTCTCTCCGGGTTATTGGTCATACGGATTTCGTACTAAGTAAGGGACCGTATAGTACTAAGTACTAAAGGTCCAGACCCCAAGGAGTCGCTGTGGTGGGAACAGGCACCTCTCGATCATCGGATCGGGTTTCGCTCAGTCGTGAACGGGTGCTTCAGGCGGCCATCGCGGTCGCTGACGCCGGTGGCATTGCGGCCCTGACCATGCGGTCGCTGGCGCAGGAGTTGGGTGTCAAACCGATGTCGGTGTATCACTACGTGGCAAACAAGGATGAGATCCTCGACGCCATTGTCGATCTGGCCTACGCCGAGGTGGAACTGCCGGCGCTGGGCGGAGATTGGCAAGCCGAAATGCAGCATCGCGCCGAATCGGCCAGGTCGATGTTGCGCCGACACCCTTGGGCCATCGCGCTACTTCAGTCCCGGTTGAACCCCGGTCCGGCCACCCTGCGGCATCACGATGCGGTGATCGGGTGCCTGCTTGACGGTGGGGTCTCGATGAGGCAAACCGCTCATGCCTTTGCTGTGATCGACAGTTACGTCCACGGATTTGCCATGTCAGAAACCGCGCTGCCGATCAATGGACCCGAATCGGTGGCCGATGTTGCCGCAGACATGATGCAGCAACATTTTTCGCCGCAGGACTATCCGGCCCTGCTGGAGTTCACGACCCAGCACGTCATGTCGCCGGATTACGATTTTGGGGCCGAATTCGGCTTTGGACTGGCGCTGATTCTTGATGGCCTGGCTCGACTCAAAATCACTCCGGACACTATGCTCTGATTGCCAAGCCAGAGATCATGAGGAGCCGATTGTGCCAAAGTTTTCCGGCGTTGACCACGTCGCCCT